>JABSQE010000116.1 GCA_013214245.1 Hyphomicrobiaceae bacterium | reverse complement strand
TCGCTGAAATAGCACTACTTGCTGCTGACGTCGTTCGACATTTTAGCATAGAACCAAAAGTTGCACTTCTTTCACACTCAAACTTTGGAACTAGTGATAGCGAATCTGCAGTAAAGATGAGAGATGTTCTTGCAGTTTTGCATGACAGAGCCCCAAGTCTTGAGGTCGAGGGTGAGATGCCTGCACACGCAGCTTTGTCCGCTACTATACGTGAAGAAAGCTTTACAAATTCCCGTCTTCAAGGTCGCGCTAATTTATTGATTATGCCAACTTTGGATGCTGCAAATATAGCGTTCAATCTGCTGCGCGCTACTAGTGGTGGAGTTATGATAGGACCTATGTTACTCGGAGCGGGTCGACCAGTCCATATAGTCACACCCTCAATGTCGGTGCGTAGCCTTTTGAACATGAGTGCTGTTGCAGTTGTCGACTCTACGAGAGAGAACACAGATCTTGCCCTGCAAGTTAATAAATAATCCTTTGGCGAGCACCAGGTGCTGCTAGGTGCTCGTAACAACTTATATTAATTTTTCTATACAATCTGTTTGCTGGATATTTAGATGGCAGATTTACTAACAGTTGGTCTAGAACTATAATATTATTTTATGCCTTGTGATGTTTCTGACCGTTTCAATTATATGGTAAAATTATACAAATATGCATTATAAAACAATAAAATTATTCGCAATACATTTCTAGAGGAGTGTTCTTCGTAATATTTAGGAAAAGATCATACTTTAATGAGAGCAAACGTAGATGCTTTCCGAGATGATAGACTTGAGTAGAAATACTACGCTTCCTTAAAGTTTTACAGATTCGGAAATACGTGGCAGACAAATCCGTTGAAGATATTCAAGTCGTAAGCTGTGAAGTAAAATTCGAATGATAGTAAATCTATTAATGCTGAAACTTAAGAATTTCACCGCGACGGAAGAGGGTTTTCTATTTAACAAATAGAAAAGCTGTAATGAAAATTAGTAAGAAATTTTACCTTGCATGACTTATGATTCTTTACTAACTTTGCTTGTATATCAAGAGTGTATAGTTTTTTGATCAAAGACCGTGAAAGTCACTTTCAGACTTCATAAAGCTTATACTTTGAGAAGTGCAAGGTGCTACTGATATTTAAAAATTGAAAATGAGCTAAGAGCTTTAAATTAGGAAGACTTTCAACTTTTAGGAATGCAATTTGATATTTCTAAATAGCGTTTTCATATCTGCAAGTATTTTATCTAATTATTATATATTTTGCTTCAGCTTGAATCTTACTCCACAAAGTTTTAACAAAATTTTTTCTTAGCTCTAGCTTTTTGACGCGCAGCTACCGAGTCCTGCAATTCAACTTCAAGAAGCTGTGCTGTAAGAGATACCATATGTCGTTCTTCACTATCGATATTACCGTCCGAATTAGCCATTTCCCATAGCATTTGAACCATTTCTATTCTGTCTTCGCGATTCATATTATCGTGTAGCACTCTAGTGAACTGATGTAAATCTATTGAGTTCTTTTCTTTCATGTCTGCATTATTAACTAGTAACTCGATCTCACTATGGGAAAGATTGAAGTGTTTACTAAGAAGAGATTTTAAATATGTAGTCTCTTCAATGCTTTGTTTACCATCTAATTTGGAACAATGGATTAAGAGAGCTGCGCAGGCAACCTCAACCTTAAGAGAGTTCAGTTCTCTTGATTTGTAGTTTCTTAGATTACTAGCAAAAAGTTCCTTGATTTTAAAGAGCATAAATATATCCGATTATTTATCGAAACGTCAAATGTAAATAATGTTATAAGTTAACGGGCATTTAGCTACTGGAAGCAGATTTTAGTCTAATGTTAATCAATTCGGGTATTGTTGTAATCGTACATATTAAAACTATCCTAAAGAGTTGAATAAAAAGTATAAGTACCATATCAAAGCTAACAAAAGATATGTTATAACATTAAAGATTAACTAATATATATCTAGTGATCAAAGCTTATTCTCGTGAGACACCTATACACCCCAAAATGTATACCACTAACTATTTTACTAAAACTAAACAAATATAATTTTCTATCACATGTGTATAGCAGCTATTTTCTTAGGCGCAGTAATTTAAGTTTTCTTTAGATGAATTAGTAGCGAATTTCACCACCTGTTGCATTTTTAACCATTTTAATTACTTGAGAGCAAAAAGCTTCAATCTCTACATCCAATAAAGTTGTAGTTTTCGGTTGTAATGTAATTTCGATTGCTATCGACTTCTTCCCACTATGTAGAATATCGCCTTCAAAAATATCAAATACGTTAATATTTTTTATGAGCGACCGGTCACAACTAGCGGCTGCTTTGATCACGTCACTTGCTTGAACCTCTTGACCAACGATGAATGCAAAATCACGTCTAACGGGTAACAAATTGCTTATACATAAACTCGGTTTTTTAGGTGCTTTACGTTTTTTTTGTGGAAGTGCAGATAGGAAAATTTCGAAGGCTATTGCGGGACCTCCTATGTCTATGAAACGCAGTGTAGCTGGGTGTATTTCACCAAAATAACCAATAATAATCTTTGGGCCCATGCGAATAACTCCTGAACGCCCAGGATGGTACCAAGCTGGTGCATCACGTGTAACCTGAGTATTTGAAGTGTTGATTCCAAGAGCAGCTAAGACTGATAAAACATCTGATTTTGCGTCAAATGTGTCTACGGAACAAGAATCACCACTCCAATGCCGGCCACTACCTGTTAATTTAGCTGTCTTAAAACGTACGCCAGATGCTACTGACAACTGACCTTCACTAGTCTCATCGACATATGTCTGACCCAGTTCAAAAAGAGCGATATTCGGGGATCCTTGATTAGTATTTCGTTTAGCAGTTTCTAATAAACCGGGAAGTATACTTGGTCGCATAGATGAAAAATCCGAAGATATGGGATTTTGCAGCTCCAGACAGAAATCGCCTCCGCCAAAATGTTTAGCTTGATCATTAGGAAGAAAAGACCAAGTTATTACCTCAACTAAACCACGAGATGCAAGAGCACGACGTGTAATGCGAAGTTGTTTTTGTCTATTTGTTAATATGGGTTTCTTTACTCCGAAGTCTCGGGGCAAGGGTACCGCTGGAATGTTATCCAGACCAACGATTCGTATAATTTCTTCAACAAGATCAGCGCTACCGTGTATATCATTTCGCCATGATGGTACGGTAACCATATACTCCCCACCTTTACCGTCAATTTCACACCCCACAGCTTGCAAGATTTTTTTACACTCCTTAGTAGACACATTAAGACCGCTTAAATTTTTTACGTGAGTCGATTTGAAATGGATAGAGCGCTTTAGGACAGGTGTTGTTCCTATTTTCTTCTTCTTTGAAGGCTGACCACCGCAAAACTTTAAAATCATGTCAGTTGCTAGATCAAGCGCGGTTTCAATGAATTCTGGATCAACACCACGTTCAAACCTATAACGAGCATCAGAATTTATTTTGTTTTTACGACCAGTTTCAGCTGTTCGTACTGGTTCGAAATAAGCGCACTCTATGAGAATGTCAGTGGTGTCTATTTTACAGCTAGACTTTTTACCGCCCAATACACCTCCATACGCAATAATACCACTTTGATCTGCGATAGCGCATACGGAATCGTCGGAAATATATGTGTTGCCATCAATCGCCAGAAATTTTTCACCATGCTCGGTCATGCGTGCATGTATACGGTTTGATATCTTATTAGCATCATATACATGTAAAGGATAACCATTATCCATGCAGATATAATTAATTATATCAACTAAAGCGGTGCGCGGGCGTAAGCCTATTGCCATTAGTCGTTGACGCATCCAGGCAGGCGACTGACCATTCTTAACATCCTTTACAAAGCGACCATAATACACAGGACAGGCATCCTTAAAGTTGGTATCGAATTTGAGTTTTATTTTGATAGGACATTCGAATATACCCTCTACTTTTTCGAGCTTAGGCTCAGGCTTGAGTATGCCTATACCAGTTGCGGCAAGGTCTCGGGCAATACCACGTACTCCGGTGCAATCAGAGCGATTCGGTGTGAGACCAATCTCTATAATCGGATCGCTCAGTTC
>JABSQE010000115.1 GCA_013214245.1 Hyphomicrobiaceae bacterium | reverse complement strand
CATTTCATTTAGAATCAACGCCAGATCCCTAACGAGCTGTTGTTCATCTAAACGATTTTTTTTATTTTTATCTAGCGCCATATAATTGTGCCTTCACTTATCACCTGTAGCATAAAAGCCATGGTAGAAGAAATCTACGCAGCAATAACACTTATCTATGTAGTGGGTTACCAGGTTTAATCAAATAGGGAAAGAGGTGTAACTAAATGCAATATACGCAGCGATATAAAAGGTTAAGTTTAACAAAACTTACAACCAGATTTCCGCACTTCAGCAATTGCTGCTTTAAGTTGTGTTAAAGGCAAAAATCCTGGATTGACTTTACCGTCAATAATGAATCCTGGAGTACCTTCAATGCCTAACGCCATTGCTATACTTCGAGTATTTTTTACGGCAGTAGCGTATTTTGGATTCGCCATCTCAAACTTAAGCTTCTTTATATCAATTCCTACTCTCTCCGCAATCTTGAAAATGTTATCCGCGTCAACCTGTTCTGCATTCATTAACGCAGTGTGATAATCCCAATATTTTCCTTGTTGTCTAGCAGCCATGGCCGCAAAGGCGGCTTGTTCTGAATGCTTACCGAAAATTGGAAGCTCTTTTAATACAACTCGAATTTTACTATCTGAGGCTGTAAGTTTGATAATTTCTTTGAACGCTCGTTTGCACCATCCGCAGTTATAATCAAAATATTCTACAATTGTTATATCTGAGTCTTTTTCACCAAGGACAAAATCCATGGGTGAGTTGAGAATTTCGTCCTTATAGGTATTCATTATTTCCTTACGCTTTACCTCAAGTTCAGCGTATTGTCGTTGTGCTAAAAGTTCTCCGACCTGATTCAAAATAGTCGGATTTTCCATAAGATAATTATGGATTATAGTGCCAATTTCCTTTTTTTGACTTTCAGAAAAAAAACTTTCGCCGTTTTTATCTATCTTGTCAACTAAGGTGAGATTTGGTGTCTTGTATTCAGCAAAATTTAATTCGGATTTTTCTATAGACTTCGGTTCAGCTGCATTCAGAAAATTAATTAAGGTTACTAAGATTAATGTAAATATAAGCGGAGTAGCTAGTAAAACACCTTGAATAATAGTTAGACTTGATGAAGTTTTTTTTGATAAAAAACTGGGCATAAGTGTTTACTCCAATAGCAGATAAGACTGAGAGTAGCATAGCAAATTTTATTGCTTTGGTATTCTTGCTCAATTACGTTTTTTGGAAAAATTAGTATTGGGATAATTATTAAAGGTGTATTTTAGAGCATTTCGTGACTCACGAAGACAACTTCATGCTAATTTCAGTTATGTCAACTTATATTATTAATGCTATTGGTGTGAAAATTATAAAAAAACTTCCCTCCTGTTGGAAGTGAATACTTTGAGAACTGTGCGACCTACGGGTATTAGCAGCTTCCATTTAATGATAAGGCTTATATCAAGATCTAGTAGAGAAATTTTCAATTTCACTCATCCTTTGCCATGTTGGTGATGCTTGTCGTAATCCTTGTTTTGCACGTTTTGCAAAAATACGAGCCTGTTCTAAGTTGCCAGCTAGAAAGTGTGCTTCTGCAGTTGCAGCATAAGAGCGCGGAATATCACCTTTTGTGTAATAAGCTTGCCCTAGAACCCTGTAAGACTTCGGTTGTTCATTTTCATATTTTGCATCCAAGCGGATCGCTTGACTAACAATCCCGATAACCTCGTCTGCAGCTGCTTTTCCACGACCTGCTAAAAGCAAGCTACCTAGTCTTACTTTCATTAAGGTTGAATTCGGATCCAATATTATTGCTTTACGAAGATAGCGAGTAGCTTGAGAAGGCTGTCCTGAACGCTCAAGAAAGTCGGCTTTCAATTCATAGAAATAAGGGTATTTCGGCCTAATTCTAATTAATTCATCAGCATAAGAAAGTGCTTCGGCAAGGCCTTTATTCCCAACATGAAAAAATGTTGCTATGGCGCGTGCATATTTTGCTGGTAAGGACCTGTTGTGTTTCGGATAACGATTGAAGACGATGGAAGGTCGTTCTAAGTAACCGAAAAGTTTGGCACGCATCATATCGTGACGTAACTGCATTTTAGGACTGTCACGTTTTTTGTAGTAAGCGCTTTGGCGAACTCGATTGCGTAATAGTGCTAGGCGTTCAGTGGCAACTGGATGACTTCTGACAAAAGGGTCTTTATGTTGGTCGGAGATATATTCTTGTCTCTGAAAACGTTGAAAAGTCTCAAGCATACCTAATCCAGATTGCTTGGTTTGTGAGAGATATATTAGCGCGCGCTGATCTGCCGAGGCTTCTTGCACTCTTCTTTCTACAAGCAGTGAACGTGTTAATAGATCATCGCCAGCAGTCACTGCACGCACATCTCCTGAAGCAATCGCAGCGCCAAGACCCAGAATTCGTAACAATATGAGTTTAGTTTTATCTCTTTTGATACGAGCCCGAAGTGCGGCTAGGTCGCCACCAGCGATATGTCCGGCTTCGTGTGCAATAACCCCCACTATTTGGTTTGGTGTGTCACTTTGCATCAACGCTCCAGAGTTAATAAACACGGTACGTCCGTCCACAACAAATGCATTAAAAATTCGACTTTTTACAATTTTAATAGAAACTCTGCTATTACCCAGTCCTGCTGCTTTTAAAATAGGTTGAGCATAATCGTTTATTAAACGTTCTATTTCTCTATCTCTAATTATAGGCAGACTACGCGCATCTATTTTTTTTGTAGTCGCTACAATAAATAGTGCTGTAATTAGTGTGGATATCATGGCTGAATGAAGTAACTGATATCTATTTTTACTAACTTTTGCTAAATTTGGCTGAGTGACACAATACATACTAAGGCTCCTGTCGCACACCTCTCATCCAAAAGTGTTGTAAAGATACTAATAACATACACTTTAAATTACTGTGTAAATTGATTTAGGCAGTAATGTTGACGGTGTTATGCTAATAGCCTTGTAAAGTTTAACATATATCTTAAGAGTTTCTATAATGTTCGATTGAGCTTACCAAATCATGTGACGCGGATGATTTTATCATCAGTCATGACTAAGGGTCTTAATGCATTGATCACCATATGATTTCTCCAAAAACTATCTTTGAAATATCATGTTAAGCGTAATACTGTATTTTTATATATGTTTAAAGTAGTGGACCGTATCAGTGAGTTTTCCAAACTAATAGTTCTATCTTTTGCTATCTGTGTGGAATGTAGATCAGTTTTTTATAGTGGCATCTAGAGTTTTACAGACTTAGGTATAGAAAAAGTATCTAAAATACAATTATCATAATAATGCATGATGCCAATCATGTGAATAAGCACTCTAATCATCTATAAATAATTATTGAGGCTTAAGATGTGCCTACATCTGATTAGAGAAGTAGGCACATTTCAAGACATTATGAGCCGCCAAAACGGTGCTGCCACCATCCTTTACGTGCGGGTTTTTTCTGTGGCTCACCTGCCAAATCTTTCTGCTTTGGTGTTATAACAATACGCTCTAATACCGGTGATGTTGCAACAGGCTCGCTTCGACGAGCACGCTGTGATTTTTGTACCTCTTCTACATTCTCTGTGTTAGATCTATCAGAATTTAAATCATTAACGTCAACATCTGATCTATCAAAGCGCAATTTAGTTTGGCTATCTATTCCAAAAGCACTGCTAAATTCAGAGTAAGGTTGTTTTTGGTTGTTTGATATTTGTTTTTTATTGAGACTGGGTTCAGTAAATACTGCCTTTTCATCCTCAAGATCTGTTACGGTAAGCCCTTTTATTGTGGGGAGTGTGCTAACTGGCTTTTTCGTGTCGTGGAGGTTGTTAGCTGAGTCGATGGTTTCCAAATGATGCACACTAGCTGATTCTTCAATTCCCCATGTGTTGTTTTCAGTCTCTAGTAGAATCAAACTGTCGTTTTTTGAAGAAACATCTTTTTTTGTAAGCTCTCCCGTAGAATCAGTTTTGTCCAGATGTATTTGTTGATCCTGATCATCTTGAGAATCTATTGAATTAGGACGCTCCGAGCGGTTGCGACGACCTCCTCTTCTACCTCGCCTACGACGATTTGGAGTTTCTTCCTGTAACTCTGATACTTCTTTGGGTCCACTATCATTAATCTGAACTGGATCAATGTTATCAAGATCAGTATGAAGTGATATATCGTCATCTTCTTCTACAGACGTATTAGTTTCAAGCCTACGACTACGACGCCTTCGACGCCTTCGATTGCGCCTTTCACCATCAGCATCGTCATCAAATGTGTAACTCGATCTTTCCTCCTCTTCATCAGAGCTATTAGCATTAGTCTCAACGTTGGCAATTGAGCGTTCAGTACGGCGGGATTGAAAAGGAGTTGTATCGATACCATTAATTTGTTCTATCGAAAATTCTGAACCTTGGTATTCTTTGCTGGATTCAATCTGAATTGAAACGTCATAGCGCGTTTCCATGTCTACTACAAAGTTCCGTTTATTATTAAGCAAGTACATAGCAACATCATTCGCGCAATGAATTACCGGAAATCTATGTGGTGTGTTTGTCATCAGGTTATCTTCGAGCGAACGCAAGATGGCAAGTGCAACGGATTCGGTTGACCTTATTATGCCTGTACCAAAACAACATTTGCATGGCATGGTCGAACCTTCGAGAACTCCAGTGCGTAAACGCTGACGCGACATTTCTAGCAGTCCAAAATGGCTTATTCGGCCAATTTGGATTCTAGCGCGATCGTTACGTAAGCATTCCTTAAATTTACGTTCTACAGCACGATTGTTACGCTTCTCTTCCATGTCAATGAAATCAACAACTACAAGGCCGGCAAGATCTCGAAGTTTTAACTGTCTAGCCAGCTCTTCAGATGCTTCGAGATTAGTATTAAGTGCCGTTTCTTCAATAGAAAATTTTTTCGTTGCCTTACCTGAGTTCACATCGACAGCTACCAGAGCCTCAGTTTGATTTATAACCAGATACCCCCCAGATTTGAGTTGTACCAATGGACTAAACATTGCATCAAGTTGTGGTTCTATTCTATACCTCGCAAATAATGGCGTTGTATCATCGTATTTTAAAACATTTCTTGCATGACTCGGCATTAGCATGCGCATGAAGTTTTTTGCCTCCTTGTGGGCTTCTTCGCCAGCGACAATAACCTGATTAATTTCTTTTGAATAAAGGTCACGAATTGATCGTTTAATTAAATTACCTTCTTCATAGACTAGAGACGGAGCTGTTGATTGCAAAGTTAAATCTCGAACGCTTTCCCACAGCCGTAGAAGATGTTCGAAGTCTCTTT
>JABSQE010000114.1 GCA_013214245.1 Hyphomicrobiaceae bacterium | reverse complement strand
CATTACCAACTGCAAAACCTATTCGCCAGCCTGGCATGTTGTAAGTTTTCGACACTGAAGTAAATTCCACAGCAACATCTACAGCACCTGGAACTTGTAAAATCGATGGGGGCGGAATTTGTTCGAAATAAATCTCGGCATAAGCTAGATCCGACAGAACGATTAGATTTTCACGTTTGGCCAATTGCACTGCTTCGGCGTAGAAATCAAGACTAGCTACCATTGCTGTAGGATTAGATGGATAATTTAAGACCATTGCGATTGGTTTGGGAATGGTGTGCTTGCAGGCTCTAGATACTGCAGTTAAAAAAGCACTGCCGTTATTTGCTGGCAAGTGTCGCACTGATGCGCCAGATAAAATAAATCCAAATTCGTGGATCGGATACGTTGGATTAGGCGCCAAAATTATATCACCTGGAGCACTTATGGCCTGTGCCATATTTGCAAAACCCTCTTTCGAGCCGAGTGTGGCTACAATCTGAGTTTCAGGATCCAGCTTCACACCAAATCGACGTTGATAGTAAGCCGCTTTTGCACGACGTAATCCAGAAATACCTTTTGAAGCTGAATAGCGATGAACGCGCGGTTTATTAACTGTTTCAATAAGTTTATCAACTATGTGATCTGGTGTTTGCATGTCTGGGTTACCCATGCCAAGATCAACTATATCGGCTCCAGCCGCACGCGCCTTAGCCTTAAGAGAATTTACTTCTGCAAAAACATATGGTGGTAGGCACCTAATACGGTGAAACTCCTCTATCACAACGACCTCTCCTTTTGGATGCATACATATTTAACTTTTCTACATACGCAATATATAGGCTTTATTGTCCACAAGTGGATCACAACTACAAAGTGTAGACTTGACAAATTAAATAAATTTTCACACCGAATAGTTTTTATGCCAGACATCAGCACCCCATGAACTAGTATAAAAACTTCCGAAAATTTGGGAGCACTAAAATTCTCAACAACCCAAGATTTTGTGAGAGATAAAGACTTCAATAGTCAGTTAATAATATCTCATATTACTCATAACACGGACTTGATACATAGATGCTCATTGATCAGTCCGTCTGTTAAATCATAAGTTGCATAGGGAGTGATTGTGAGTACAATAGGTAAAGTTTATGTATCACGATAAAAATTCCACCATACTAAATACCACTAATAAATTAAGCATTTACCCCAAATTGCACATATAGCCATTGCGTTACAGATGAACCTTTTAAAAGAGGGTTGCAAGCTAAAAGGGCGGACTTAAAGAAATGGCTATTTTATTGTATGCAAAATTATTATTAATATGTGTATTTATGCTCTTAAAAGTGATGTATGAAAATCGTTTTTAAGTTAAATTATCAATGATTTTCAAGTCTCCCACTTAAATCTAACCAGTACTTAAAAAAATTTATTCTGTTAAGTGAAGTCTTAGCTAGGCTCTCCATAACGTAAAACGCTTATAAAGATTGAGAAAGCTAATAAGACCTAAGTCCAGTTAAATAATTAGTACTGCGTTTTGTATTTTGATCTAGTCACAATAGATTATTCCTGGACAGCAATTAGATTAAAGTGTTTCTTTTAGATTAAAGATGTTTGATTAGTTATGGTACGTTTAATTTTCTAATATCTTATATAAGTCTTATTGGGAATACATCCGACATTCGAGATTATATATAATGTTTCTTAGCTAAGAGTATGAGCTCTGGGGACTTTTGCATAAAATTTAAAGCACAAATGTCGAAAAGTCACCTGCAGAAAAAGACTTTATATTTTAGAACATACACTGTGCTTCAAATTACTTATTTACCTCCAACGCAATAGTGCTAAACGTAAATTTATTATAGATATCTTAGTAAATTGAAATAAAACAACCTGAAATAGACGCTTCTTGTATTTTTATTAGTTCTCATAAATATCTTTTTACGTTCAATGATTCACGAAACCAAATAATATTGCTAAATATACGACATAATAGGTTGCAAACAAATTTGAAACTATCTAGCGATGAAGGATTTTCATTTTCCATATTAAGTATTTATATGATATGCATCACAATTAGTTGTCAACGTTCTAAAATTGCTTGTTTTCTAAAAAGCAAGTGATTAAAGCTCGCTTAGTCTTTAGCTAAAATTACCTATAAGAGCAGGAACAAAGCTTACCTTAATAATCCTCCTTCTTGAAAGCGTACCGACTCTCCACGTGCCGGTAGCAGGATCTCACCTTCCCACATTGCGAGATGTCCTCGCACAAATGTTCCGACTGGCCAGCCCGTAACAGTAACCCCATTATATGGGGTCCAACCACATTTACTTTCAATCCAGCTATCAGTTATTGTCTTTTGACGCTTTAGATCAACAACCGTAAAGTCTGCGTCGTACCCAATGGCAATCCGGCCCTTGCTCGTAATACCGAATACACGTTGCGGACCATGACTAGTAAGATCTACAAAACGCGCCAGGCTTAAACGACCAGAGTTTACATGATCAAGCATTATTGGAACGAGAGTTTGCACACCTGGCATACCAGAATAGGAATCGGGATAAACACGGCCTTTTTCTTCCCGTGTATGAGGTGCATGATCAGATCCCAATACATCAACCGTCCCATCGACAACTGCTTGCCATATACGTTTTTGATGTTCAGCGTTACGCACTGGCGGGTTCATCTGCACATAGGTTCCTAATTCTCTGTAACAATCAGGTGCTGAAAATGTCAGATGATTGGGCGTCACCTCTGCCGTTACCCATTGACGATGAGCTCTCAAGTAATCCATTTCATCTCCAGTAGAGATATGAAGAATATGGACACGGCGTTTGTGTTTCTCCGCGAGTTGCACAAGTCTTTCAGTTGCTATTAATGCTGATCGCGAGTCGCGCCATTCTGGATGCGAGGACGAATCGCCCACACGTTTTATGTGTTGGCGCATAACTAAACGTGTCTCATCTTCAGCATGAAATGCAGCGCGCCGTCCTAGACGTGATATTAAATAATCAAGCTCTACCTTATCATCCAACAGTAGACTCCCTGTGGAAGAGCCCATAAAGACCTTAATACCAGCCGAACCCTCTATCTTCTCTAGTTCTGGAATATTATCGATATTCTCACTTGTTCCACCAATATAAAAGGCAAAGTCGCAAAACATACGATGGTGTGCGCGTGATAACTTATCAACTAGCTGTTTTTCATTTGTAGTTGGTGGTGCTGTATTAGGCATGTCAAAAACTGTAGTTACACCACCTGCGACTGCAGCTCGACTTCCTGTCTGAAGGTTTTCTTTATGTTCCAATCCTGGTTCACGAAAATGTACTTGGCTATCAATTACGCCTGGTAAAATATGTAGGCCCTTGCAATTTATAACCTTTTTAGATGACACCATCCCGAGATCTCCTAAGCAAGCGATGCGGCCAGCTTTTACAGCTATATCTCGAATACCCATGCCTTCATGATTAACAACTGTACCACCTCTCAAAATTAGATCATATGCTAGGTTAGAGCTTCTGGTAGTTAGTTTATTACTCATAAAATTGTTGTCCTTTGTTCACTTAAAATTGATACATATATACGACAAGATGTTAATTTAATCTGCCTTAGTTTTTTTATAATATAATCACAACCATAGTGGTGTTAGAGAGGTCTTTCTGTGTCAGATACTTTGTATTCTAAGCTTCCGGATCGTGGTGTTGTATTGGTTAGTGGACCCGATGTTCAAATTTTATTTGAAAAGTTAATCACCAACTCATTGACGTCACTTAGTGTAAAAAATGCCATTCATACAGGCTTGTTATCACCACAAGGAAAAATTTTGTTTGATTTCTTTGTGACGCGTGCAAAAGGGGATCTGATTATTGACATTGCACATTCAAGCATTGATGAGTTTATCGAACGTTTAGCAATCTACCGATTACGCAGCAACGTAACTTTTAAAAACGTATCTAATTCATTTGCTGTAATGGCTGCGTGGGGCAGAAACGTAAGTTATTTCAGCGATCAAATAATTAAGTTCGAGGATCCAAGATTAGCTGAACTCGGCCGTCGATACATCCTACCACATGAACGCCTACATGAATTTCCTGGCGACTGTGTCAGTGAAAAAGAATACCACGCTCACAGAACAATTATCGGAGTGCCGGAAGCCGGACACGATTTCGTAGTTGGAAACACATTCCCACATGAAGCTCTCTATGATCAATTAGGCAGTATTGACTTTAACAAAGGCTGCTTTGTAGGTCAGGAAGTCGTTAGCAGAATGCAGCACCGTATGATTGCACGAAAGCGCATAGTCCCCGTTTGCGGAGACAAGCCATTAATATCTGATTCTATTATAAAAATAGGCGATGTTAAAATTGGTACTATCGGATCGACAATCGACAATCGTGGGCTCGCCCTTGTACGACTTGACCAAGCCCACGAAGCTAAAGCAAAAGGTATAAATTTAATGGCTGGCAAGGCAATCTTAAATTTTGAGCGCCGCTCTTGGCTCAAGCTGGATTTGTCAACAGGTAGACCTTTGGATGAACCATCATAATTTCATCGGTGCAAGTATACTGCCATCAAGCCAGCACATATAAGTCAAGAACAAAAGCCATTAGAGCTGTTGACGAACCCACGCAAAAGATTAAGGTTCGATGCCGTTTTATTGTGCACTCTCAAAACTTAGGAACCTGATTTCTGCGAAGGGTATCCTACTTTTCCTAAAAGGATATTCTTTTATGAAACTGCCAATTCAATCCAAAGATCATCCTCGTGCCTGGCAACGCATGCTTTCTGGGCGCAGATTAGATCTGTTGAACCCAAATCCTACTGATATAGAAATCAACGATATTGCATATGGTCTTGCTAGGCTTTCCAGATGGAATGGACAAACAGTTGGTGAATATCCTTTATCTGTTGCCCAACATAGTGTTATTGTGGAAGAAGTTTTTTCAATACTTGAGCCTGCTGCTTCGAAACAGGCGTGCTTGGTGGCACTTCTTCACGACGCTGCAGAATATGTTATTGGCGATCTGATCAGTCCATTTAAAGCTGCCCTCGGAAGTGATTACAAATCGATCGAGATACGCTTGCTTAGTGCGATACATATTCGTTTTAAGCTACCAAAACATCCCTCTAATGAGGTTGGCAACCTGATAAAAAAAGCCGATAATATTACTGCATTTTATGAAGCAACATGTTTAGCGGGTTTTTCAACACTGGAGGCGAGGCGAATCTTCAAACTGCCGGATTATGTTCCGCTGGCAATAACCAAATTGCTCACAAAATTAGAAGCCTGCTCAACAACAATGGCCCAAAAAAAATTTTTACAAAAATTCCAAGAGTTAACGTAAAAGTGAACTTTCGGGTCTACTCACAATCGGCTTTTCGAATGAAAATATTGGAATGTCTGGAGTCACGATTAAATCTGGTGTGATTAAAACAAAACTAGAAGCACGTCATTTTTACTCGAAGTGCAGTATATGAAGAATTTCCACAAATAAGTATGTAGAAAATTGCACGCTTAATTATAGTACTTTATTAAAAGTATATCCTTACATGGTATATTAGTAAAAAAAGTTGTAACTTGACCAACATAATTAAGAACACTAACAATTTTTATCAGTTACGATAGGCACTTGAAAAATTAAGTACGAACGAAATCTCAAAGATTTTTGCCCCGCCTTAGCAATCAGTTATCGTTCATATAATTGTGACTAGAATAAGCGCTGTCGAGCTTTTTGTGTCTTACCCGGCTAGACTGATCTGTTGTAGTGAATTGTCTATTCAAACCACATACACAGAATGCTGTAAACTATATATGCGAACTTTTATGCTTTTTATGTAATGTAATATACAACCTAAAGTTTCATTGGAAAGAAGCAAAATCATGTCTCAAAGTAAAGTAAAAGGTAATAACTCGTACCCGTTAAACCCGAAAATTAAGCGGCTCACAACTACTGTATAAATTTCTATGACAATCTTGCTTACAAACTGTCCTGTTAAAAAATATCTCTACAATGTGTAATAGCATGTACTAAACCTGGACTAAATAAAATTGTGCCCTTAAGCTTATATAGCTGATCGTGAAAAATTGTGAAAAACAACTTTAGCCTATCTGACCACTAGCTTTCAATATTGTGATTATAATATATGAGCCGCAACACTAAACTTAAGATGTGTGATAGCTCTACTGAAAGTAAAGCTTTATTTCTAATAAACCAAATTTTAATAATCGCCTACTCCATTCTATGGGGAGCTTGATTTAATATAGTTTCAATCGTATGTTTTTCCTTTTTAATCTATTGCTACTCAGCTATAGGTCAGACTTCTCTTATGCATAAGAGTAAAATTAAACATGACACAAAAACTAAAGAGATGCATTAGGCCGGACCGCAGATGAGACGGTGCAGGCCTTAAGAGGCATTTACTTATGTTCCATCTCAAGAATTCACCTAAGGTGATAGCTTATTGCGTCTTTTTTCAGAAATCTGCACTTTCTTTGCGCCATATATTTATTGGGTTGAAACCAGATAACTTTGGCTGACGTGGTTCACTAATCCAAAGTTTGCGCCCTGGATGAATGCCGCTACCATAAGCTGCGGGCACAGCGGATTCGCGCATAGAGTTCAAAAGGCGTGTTCCTGCTAGACCACAACCAGGGTGAATACCACCATTATCGTCAACCGCTTTTTGCCAAGCAGCTCGCCTGACTTCCATTACACTATTATCTGTTAATGCGGGGCAATTTATCTCGTTTGTATTCAGATCAATCACGATCTCATCGTCATCTTCCACAAAAGCAATAGGTCCACCCAATGCTGCTTCAGGGCCAACATGCCCAATAACTAGGCCAACAGAGCCTCCAGAAAATCGGGCGTCCGTCATCAAAGCAACAGTAATACCACGCTCACGACATAAAGACGTAATACGTGATGTTGAATCAAGCATCTCTGGCATGCCAGGTGCGCCACTGGGGCCTTCATAACGCACTATGACAACATCTTTATCTTTGAATTTTTCAGGAGCATGTTCTAGCGTCTTTAACAAACATTTCTCGCCATCAAAAGTGCGAGCGTTACCTTTAAAGATATTATCTTGCAAGCCCCCCTCAACACCAGCTAATTTAAGAACTGCACTAAAGTCAGGTGAGAGATTACCAGAGAGCAAACGCAGTCCACCACTATCCTTAAAGGGACTTTTAACCGCATAAATAACTTTGCCATCCGGCATAAGAGGCTCTAAGCGTTTAATTTGTTCTGATAGCGTCTCTCCTGTACAGGTTATGACTTCGCCATTTATGAGGCGAGCATTCAGAAGCTCTTTTGCAATAACTTGGACGCCACCGACTTTATCGATGTCAACCATTGAATATTTACCATACGGACGCGCATCAGTAAGAACTGGCACCACAGTGCTAGACAGATGATTAAACTCTTTAGGCGTCATGATATCTTGCCAAAAACCAGAAAAACCAGCAGCCCTTGCAATTTCAGGTGCATGCAGCACTACATTAGTTGAGCCACCAATTGCCATAGCTGTAATAACAGCATTGCGAATAGAGTCCCCGTTTACTATATCGCGTGGAAGCAGGTTGAAACGAATCATGAAATCAAGATGGTTTATTAATTCATCTGGAAATTTCTCCAGGCGAACAGGGTCATCCGAGGATGGTGAGACCATATGTAATGGCTGCATCCCTATCATGGCAATGAATATCTGCATGGTATTATATGTAAACATCCCTCCGCAACTGCCATAGCCAGGACAAGCTTTACGTGCAATGCGTGTTTTGTAAGCGCTATCTTTATGGCCTGCTGCTTGATAAGCAGATACTATATCCAAAACCTCTCCGCTAACCTCATCGAAACCGGGATGTATAGGCCCATCAGACATGACAATCGAGGGACGATTATGCTCCAAAAGAGCGCATATTGTACCAACAGGCGGTTTGTCACACGCAACTACGGCTATAGTACCCTCCAAACAGCTAGCACTAACGTGTTCACAAACGCTATCTTGCGTCACCTCGCGACCAATCAAAGAATAGCGCATCTCGCGTGTTCCATTGCGAATGCCATCCGAAGTGGCAATCGTATATTCCGGTTGTACTAGACGATAGCGCAATTTCTTCTCTCCAAGACCGATACGCTCTCGCAAACGAGCTTGAATAGCCTCAACTTTAGCTGGGACGCCTACGTAGCACTGGCTGTCTCCTTTGTTGCCGACAACACCCACTGCAGGTGCATGGATTAGGTTCAGATCTGTTTCTAAAGCCCGCGCTATACCATACATCTGAGCGTTACGACCTGGATGATTATCAGTCAGTACGGTTTGTTTTTTTGACAAAATTATATTCTCCTTAAAATTTTTTTATATAAATGGGAATTATAGCTTCGAGGGCTTTTTGAAACTTTGAGTTAAAAACAGCAGGAAAACATTACATTCACAACACCACAGTTTTTTCTCCGATTAGATTTAAATAAGCTTTCAATTATTTAAAGCTGCTTAAATAGTTTTTTAGGTTAGCTTCTCTCCGCCCATGCTAAATTTACATGTTAAGACTTTGTTATTTAGAGCAAACTCTAAATGCAATCGGGCCATATCGCAGCACACCAAGCAAAGCCTAAAAATTGTAATTTTATTTTATTCAATATTGTGAACAAAAGCCAGCTCGTTTGCTTCTTTTGTTATGCTTACAGCTCTGACTACGCAATTGTGTTTTAAGCACGAATATCGTTAGATCAGGCGCAGAATTGTAAAAAGTTTTATTATTAAGTCTGTCTGTTTCTTTTATCTTTTTGATCTTTTTGATCTTTCTTTACTATATCTTCGTGGGAATTTGATCCTTAAACATTATAAATTTAGCGGGAAACATTTCTGTTATTAGCAGGCATAAGTGCAAGTGGTTATTGTGTAACGTTGGAGTTCTTCAAATAAGCTAGATGGTATCTAGTCAGACTAGAGATTACGATACCCGTCTAACAATAAATACTCCTGTACGAGTGCTCATCTAGCAATGCATGAAAATTAAGGTGTTTCGAAATAATTTTTATTTCACATATTGAAAGCAGCTACGATCACTCATGTAGGGCGAAATAGTGAATAACGGAATTGGCCAGACAAAGTCTTTTTAAAGTGTTTAGAAAATAACAAACTCATTCAGAAAATTTATACGAATGAATTGAGAGATCTTTTAAAGGACGCGATAATGAACCGGCCTTCTAATAAATTAGCAACAAGCAAATCGATAATATTGGTCTTTGATTTTAGTACTATAATTTAACTTATCGTGTTATGAAATTTCAAAATAAAACGTACTATGCAAAAGAGATTTTGCCACGCCCGAACTAAGGTTTACAAAAAATGAAAAAGCCAGAAGATATTTCAGACGCTGAGACTAATAAGGTCTTATCCGATCCAGAACTCTCTAGTGAAATAAAAAATTTTTTGAGAGAAAAAAAAGTCTCAATTTCACCTGAAAAGCTACCGCCTGATGTGCTTAAAGCGGCCATAGCTGACATCTATAATCGCAAATCACTATTGGACGCAAAAAAGGATGCCTTAGGTGCAACATTTACTTCATGCGACTATATAAGTGATGACGTTGTTGCGAAGGCTCTCCTCAATGAGGAGATGCGAAAAGCGCTAGAGAATCAACTTAAGGCCAGCAACAGTGAATATCCGCTTGAACTTGCCTCACCGGACACCATAAAGGCTGCGATCTCCACCATAATCCTGAATACCCAACTTAAACAATCCGAGGCTCAACAGATAAAAACTAATTGCATCTCACCCGTACAGATTTCAGATGAATTGCTAAATGCTGCACTCGCTAACCACGAGGTGCGCAAAATACTTAGCGCAGGTATTAAGTCGCAAGGTATTGATGAACCAATAAGTCAGGTTTCACGAGATACAGTTAAGGAAACATTCGCAGCTATCGCAACACTGGCACGGCAACCTGCTACACCTTGTATACCGGACCATTTATTAGATCAGATTTTTTCTGATGCTAAAGCATGTGAATTGCTCCGTGATGTCATGAAGCAAAATAATATTAAAGGTGAACCACATGATTTATCCGACATAGCGAAACGTTTTATAGTATATGCCTTAATTAAGCAAGGTGCGATTAGTTTTGGTGAAAACAAGGATTTATAAATCGTACATTATACTTTCGGCGTTTCGTATCAACTTTTTTAGTGTTTTTTCTAATTTATATCCAGAACTTTACCCGCAGCACACCAATGCTTATCTAATGATCTTGATTTTTAGTTGTCATGCACCTTCAACCTTATTCTTCAAAGACAAAATGCACGGTGTAAAGCTGATGACCTGAAATTATAAATTTATTGCCATGTCTCTTATTCTTCGCTTGTCTCTTTATCCAGGTCTGTAGTTTTTTTTTAAGACACGCAGCGCACAGTAACAGTTAAACCTATTCGAGTTATGCTAAAGGTCTGAAGGTACTAGATTAGGCATGTAATTGGTATGAGCAGTGCTTATATCATTTA
The DNA here is from genome assembly GCA_013214245.1 of Hyphomicrobiaceae bacterium. Classification (GTDB taxonomy): domain Bacteria; phylum Pseudomonadota; class Alphaproteobacteria; order Rhizobiales; family Hyphomicrobiaceae; genus Tectiglobus; species Tectiglobus profundi. The sequence continues at coordinate 1,040 of JABSQE010000114.1, read as the reverse complement.
AGTCAATCGCTTTAAGGCACCTAAGACCTTTGGGAATATATACATATAGAAATTCTTTAGGCTGAGCACATATTTTTGAGCTTTTATGTTACGCACTAAAGTTAGAAATATGAATTGTGTGCTGATATCAACGTGATGCGTGCAATATGAAAAAACATTGAGGCTGCAGCACTCCACAATCTTTTCAAATTAAAATGACATAAAGCAGCTAATCTATACATTGTAAATTTATAAGATTAATTATACTAAAGATCGAAATAGCGTTTTAGCATAATGGCATAGCTTTCAAAGTTTTTCATTAGCTGCGCTTAAAGTAACATTATCACACATTAACATTTAGCATTCCAATTTCTATCTAAACTACTATTTAAAATCTTTTATCGATGCGCCTGCGAATTCTTTATAGTAAAAGACATTGTCTACTCGGGTAGAAAAAGCACAAATTTTCTGTATGTCCAAGGCAGCTGATGACCAAAAATCAAATTTTCAAACCCCAACTTTTACGCAAAAAAACAACTAAGCTAAGACTAAGTAAAGTTTTAATAACGTTAGCAACAAGCGTTTTATCTATTCCCGTAATTTTTGCTGCATTCATATTTATTCTCGATCCAGCTGAGGTAGTTCTTACTAAGTTGATACGGGAAGTCAAAACTCAAACTGGACGAGATTTGATAGTCACTGGTAAGCCGTATCTTACATTTTATCCAGAAATTGGTATAGTTCTACCTAACATAGCTATATCATCACACCCAAGCATGGACAGAACGCCTACGCTTCGTGCTAAGCGCTTACAAATCTTTGTAGACTTGTTGCCATTACTTAGTAACCACTTTGTTATAAAAGAGGTCAATCTTTACAATCCGATAGTCAATTTACATATCGACCATAAGGGACATAGCAGCTGGAAATTCTCTGAAGCTCAGCGATCAACTAAATTTGAGATACAAACCTCCTCATCATCTGCATTTATTGCGACAAGCAGTTCTGCTGAGCCTGGAAACTTACCTCCATCAATGCTTTTACCGTCTGTAAGCAAGCAT
>JABSQE010000113.1 GCA_013214245.1 Hyphomicrobiaceae bacterium | reverse complement strand
CGAAAAACAAGAACGTAAAGCACTCAGTCGGCTTACTGCTGAATACATTAGGCAGCTTAATAACGGTTCGAGTTTCGAAGAGATTGCTGAAATGGCAGGAAAAAAAATTAAACTTACTTCAGCATTCAAACGCAATGACAAATTACCTAATATTAGTTCCGTCGCTATAGAACAAGCTTTTAATCTAGAAGTAGGATCTTTCTCAGTTGCGCCAACGAAAAATGGCATGTCGCGTATGATTTTTGAGGTTGTGGAAATTATACCTCCTAGCAAAACTAGCGATGAAGAAAAAAAACAACTAGAACAACGCTTGCTACAAAATTTGAGGGCAAATACCGTTAAACAACTCATGCTATATCTACGTAATCGTTATGGAGCAACCACTGATCAAAGACTAATTGACCAGACAGTTGGTATTAGTAAAGGTTGAATCACGAGCTACAGCTTAAACGGAAAAGCAAACACCAAACTTCATCATTTGTATCTAAATCTCTTATTGCTTGTAGCGGCATCGCGTTTAACCAAGGATACTACTAGTGAAACCACAGCCACGACGTTTGTTTGACATTACACCATCCCTAGAACGTTTTACTAGAACTTACAATGCGGGAGAGCCACAAGTTGTTACTACACGCTTAGTAGCAGATCTTGAAACACCAGTATCCGCTTACATGAAACTTTCAGCTCAGCACTCCATGTCGTTTCTGCTGGAGTCTGTAGAGGGGGGTGCAGTACGTGCTCGCTATTCAATTATTGGCTTAGCGCCTGATATCATTTGGCGAGCTAATGGGAATGTTGCAGAAATCAACCGCAGCCCTCACTTAAGTATCGATTCGTTTGAACGCATCAACCATAGTATTCTAACATCTATGCGAGATTTGTTTGACGAATCACGAATTAAAATGGCTGAAGATTTACCACCAATGGCAGCTGGTATTTTTGGGTACATGGGCTATGACATGGTGCGACTCGTGGAGAATTTACCAAATAAAAGCCTTGATGTTCTCGGTGTGCCGGATGCACTTCTCATACGACCTACACTCATGGTGATCTTCGATTCCGTAACTGATCAGTTGATAATCGTGACACCGGTTCGCCCTAGTGAAAAGCAAGTCGCAGGCGAAGCTTTCAATGCTGCAGAAAGTCGACTTAACGCCGTTATTAAGGCTCTAGAAACCCCAAATAGAATAACGTCACTCATTGGCACAAGATCTGTTGATCATAAAACAGCAAAGTCAACATCTAATACCACACCGCAAGATTATATGACTATGGTAAATAGAGCCAAGGACTACATTCGTGCTGGTGACATTTTTCAGGTTGTATTGTCTCAACGATTTTCTATACCATTTCACCTACCCCCTTTCGCGCTTTATCGTGCGCTACGTCGCACAAATCCATCACCATTTCTTTTCCATCTTGACTTTAAGCATTTTGCGCTTGTGGGTTCCAGCCCTGAAATTCTTGTCCGTGTACGTGATGGAAACATCACAATTCGGCCAATAGCTGGGACCGCCAGGCGCGGAGCTAACCGGAATGAGGACCAAATTATAGCTGAACAGCTTTTAAATGATCCTAAGGAGAGAGCAGAACACCTAATGTTACTTGATCTAGGGCGTAATGACATCGGCCGAGTGGCTAAACTTGGAAGCGTACACGTGACCGATAAGTTTATTGTTGAACGTTATAGTCATGTTATGCATATCGTGTCGAATGTAATCGGCAAACTAGATAATAAATACAATGCAGTAGATGCTTTGATGGCGGGATTTCCAGCTGGAACAGTTTCAGGGGCTCCGAAAATACGTGCCATGGAGATAATTGATGAGTTAGAGAAATACAAACGCGGACCATACGCCGGATGCGTTGGTTATTTTTCAGCTGATGGCAATTTAGACACATGCATAGTTTTGCGAACTGCAATCGTTAAAGACGGTATAATGCATGTACAAGCAGGGGCTGGACTAGTTCATGATTCCATCCCAGAAAAAGAACAACAAGAATGTATTAACAAGGCTAAAGCCTTGATGAGAGCAGCAGAGGAGGCCGTTAGATTTTCTAATTTATATCAGCATTAGTAGTACCAACGAAATAATGTAAATATCTAATCGGTTGGCACGCTTTACACCACTGTTAACTGCAAAATAATTTAGTTTGTTTGACAAAGGATAGGGCTCTCCTGTACTTTAGCATATGTTTTTATTGATAGATAATTATGATAGTTTTACTTATAACCTGGTTCAAATCTTTGGGGAGCTTGGCGTTATTTGTAATGTTACTCGCAATGATAAGATTACGGTGAAAGAAGCATTAGCACAGACCATCCAGGCCATAATCATCTCACCGGGTCCACGTACACCCAATGAAGCTGGTATCTGCCTAAAACTGATCGAAGAAGCTAGCGGCTTAATTCCAATTTTGGGCGTATGCTTAGGACATCAGGCTATAGGTCAAGCTTATGGAGGCGTAATTCAACAGGTGACTCCAATGCATGGTAAAATTTCTAAAATTTCATGCACTAATAAAGGCATTTTTAAAGGTCTGCCAAGTAGTTTCTCGGTTGCGCGATACCACTCACTGAGTTTGAACAAAGAAAGATTATCCAAAGATTTGGAGATAACTGCTGTTACGGCAGATGGTGTACTTATGGGGATTCAGCACAAAAAATATCCCGTATTTGGCGTACAATTTCATCCTGAAAGTATAGCCTCAGAGCATGGTTATGATCTTCTGGCTAATTTTCTTAAAATTGCGGGAGTAAAATCTTACAGAAGGCAAAAAAACTACAGTAATAACATTTAGATTAAGCTATTATCACTCACGTTTTTTTGCCAAAAAAACGTGATTGTGGCGATAATGATGCTGACCTTACAAAACATGTTTTGTTATAATTATTATAGAATACAAAACTACAGCAAATAGCCTTTAACTGCTAGTGGACTTGATAGATTAGCTACTCTAACAAAAATAGATTCAAACTCATTTAAGATGGAAAAACTTTTAATTTGCTTTCTCTAAATCAGATGTATTTTTATATCTCAGCTTAATTATCAGGAAATATAAGGCCTTAACTTGATCGAAAAAGTAAGCTTTAATCTAGAATAGATTCTCTAGGTAGGTATCTACATTTGTCGATTGTGTAACACGGATATGTAAAGTAAAGTCGAAATATGCTTACATTTTGATTAGATCTTAAGACACTACAATACTTGGTAAAATAGAGTATTTTTTATTTTCAATTCTAGGATACAAATTATAGAAACCATAACTTGTTGAGTTCTGACTTTAATTGGTTAGTGCTTTCTTTAAGGCAACAACGTCCTTTATGTATTGCATTATAGATAGATTTTAATGTTATACGAACTTATCCATAATTTAAAATGCTCCTGCGGCTTGGCGAATTTTTAAGCCGCAGGCCTTTACTTATAGCTTTGCGCGGATGGCCTGGAAAGGGAACCCGCTAAGCAATCTATCGGGACTTACAATCTCGAATTACGGCCCTCAAAAGGGCAGCCGGCTTGATACAGGCCACAATAATGGTCACGTAATTAGACCAAATTCGAAAGAGAAAATGCTGCTGAATATAGTTTCCAAAGGTACCTTCATAAAAAGCTACTGGCCTTTATGGACCCTTTGGCTTGTCCACATGCATGAAACCATGGCTTCTGTGATTATGCAACTTGCCGCCCGACACTTCATAATAGAAATAGACGGGCCCCTTTCCAATGTGAACCGATACAACCAACCCATCACATGCGCGCGAAAGACTTTAACCTCACAAACTACATATGTACAGTTGCTGGTTATCGTATCTGCGCAGCGCACCGAGGAACGCTGGCTATGGCCGAAAACAAAATGCTTATCGATTCCACTCACCCAGAGGAAACCCGAGTGGTGGTTTTGCGAGATGGTCGTGTGGAAGAGTTCGATTACGAATCTGCTGCTAAAAAACTTTTAAGGGGGAGTATTTACCTTGCTAAGGTAACCCGAGTAGAACCTTCTTTACAAGCGGCATTCGTTGAATATGGTGGTAATCGTCACGGATTTTTAGCATTTAACGAAATACATCCTGACTATTATCAAATACCACACTCTGACAGACAGGTAATACTTGAGCAAGAAATAGCTTGCGGACGTTATTACGAAGAACGCGAAATTTATGAACATAAAAGTGATTTGGAAAAACAATCTGATAGCGATTTGACTAATCATTGTATCGAAGAGATTGGAAATTTTAAAACGGATAGTGAGAGAATTACCACTCAAAAACTGGTATCCCCAAGAATTTGCAGTGACTCTATTGATGTGTCTAACGTTGTAATAGATGAAATTATTCATAATTCTCATGATAATAAATCTGCCTCATTCAAAGAAGCACTTACAGGAGCAAAATCTGAACCACTAGATGCAAACTTACCGCAGGAAGCTAAAACATCTGAGCGTAACAATTTCTTCCTAAAATCCTCACCTGAAACTTCAGTGTTTTCAGATACAAAAAAAGATTCTACTAGCGAGAATGTCGAGGACCACAACTACTCTTCTAGCACGGAAAGTGGTAAACATAATCTCAATAAAGATTCAATTTTATCCGTGGATCATGACATTGTGTGCAATGGGCCAGCCAGCTCTGAAGTACATCGCTCTATCGCTACCACACTGTCTCCTTGCGAGAGTATCTCATCCGATTTAATAGATTTTACCTCTGATAGTTTAGATTATTTAACAGCGCAGCTTAAAAGTGATCAAAACGATATATTGCATGACACAGAAAACACTCAGAACTTGTCCGAAGAATTCAGCAATAGTGTTTCATCAGAGCTAAATGAATCGGTAGTAGAAATATCACAGTCAGCATTTGAGCTTAGTAACATTGCTGATAAAACTATGATGTCCGAATTTGAGAAACTGCCAGAAAAGACAATTTGGTCAAACGATAACCCTGACTCTTTATCACAAGACGATATGATATCGATGGACTTTAATGATACTATAGATGAAGAAGACGACAGTAGAGAAACTAATGAAGGGTTAGCTTTGAGCCAACCATCTCACTCAAAGTCTTACAAAATTCAAGAAGTTATAAAACGCCGTCAGATCGTACTGGTACAAGTCGTCAAGGAAGAACGTGGTAATAAAGGTGCGGCCCTTACAACATATCTTTCTCTTGCTGGACGCTACACAGTTCTTATGCCGAATACAGCAAGGGGCGGGGGTATTTCGCGAAAAATCACAAACCTGCAGGACAGAAAAAGATTGAAGTCCATTGTGCAAGAGCTAGATGTTCCCCAAGGGATGGGCCTTATCATTCGTACTGCCGGTGCCT
>JABSQE010000112.1 GCA_013214245.1 Hyphomicrobiaceae bacterium | reverse complement strand
GGCGAACGAAGCTGTATCTATAACTATTTAGATGGTTACAAATTATTCTCCTAACTAAGAAAACAGCCCTTGTTGATCAAGAATAGCGAACTAGCTCAGGTTTTTCACCACCACGTGCCAAACTAAAACATCGTAACTTTCAGGCATTACCACTTTATATGCTACCATTACAACGGATTGCACACAATGCCGGGTTGATATTAATGTCAAAGCTAGACCTCATGTTAGTATATGCGCACATCTGGAATTATTATTCAAATGCGAGGTAATACACTTTAGATAATTCACACAATATAAGCCTTATCCGCACCACAATGCCCAGAATTAAGGCGTGTTATTATTAAGGATAATTAGGTTATATACCTACTACCAAGGCATTCTTAAGGTGATTACCTCTATGATCCGTGTAATACTCTCTAACTGCAGCTTTATGCAGCTTCTGTTATCTTAGTCACACTAATTTAGAAGGTTTTATTTTAGTCATTTTTTTAACATTTAGTTTCTAACTTACGATACTACAGAACATATAGAAATTGCGTAATTTACTTGCATGTTAACAGGATAATGAGAATTTATCCTCAGAAGAATTATTAGTAGGTACGGTAGTGAATAGTATCCTGATTTAAATCAGGATACTAAAAGCATGAGCTAATTGGGCAATTTATGTACAAAAATCTTGATTATCTAACTTCAAAGATGTTGGCTCTGTAAAGGTCTAGTAGATTTAGAAACAATTATCGGGTTTCAAAATAGCTTTTAATATATAATTAAAAAAATTTAAATTTTGACGCATTAACAAAGATAACCTAATAAAGGAATTTTAATACCAGATGTATTGCTAGGCGGAAAAGCTAGAAGCGAAAAATGTATATTGATCCATACCATAGACAACGAAGTAATTAAGTTAGAGTGTATTAAAAAATTCAGTCAACTCTTCGCCCCTTTCTACAAACATTCTTTGGGCATACTTTATCCATTTTGTTCTCAAACTTACCGCTCAAAAAATAATGCCACTGCATCGCAGTGGCTGATTTAAGAGTTCAAACACTTCTGAAGATAATTTTTAGGTTCTTCAATAATAAAACGAAAGTATTATAATTTAATTTTCTAGCAACTTAACGTCGACAAAATCATTAATTTCGGTTGCTGAAAACAGAATTTACATAATTCGAATCAACAGATGCCTGTTGATCATAATTTTATCGCCTTCTGCTTCTGTCGAAGCACGCCTCAAATTGATAGACGCGTCAACACAACGCTCTCTTTAGAAGACAATGACTACAGTTTAGCCTATTAGCTTAATGCTATTTCTAAAATGTAGCATCTAACGTTGGGCCCACTCTTAAAACGGATACGATTTAATGGCATTAATGGAGATTACGCTGTCAAATATAGCCACAGCAGGTGCAGCAATTCGCAGTGGTGAATTGATTGGACTACCTACGGAAACCGTCTATGGACTTGCCGCAGATGCCACCAACGAAGCAGCTGTTTTAAAAATTTATGAAACTAAAAGACGCCCCAAAATCAACCCACTTATTGTTCACATTACAAACATAGCAGAGGCCAAAAAGATTGCTAAATTCAACATGTTGGCCGAAAAACTTGCTAATGCTTGGTGGCCAGGACCTTTAACTTTAGTTTTACCTATGCTTAACAATAGCTCTATTGCAGATGTTGTTGTTAACGGACAACAAACAATTGCGCTTCGAATACCTGCACACCCTGTCGCGTACAAGGTAATTGAAGCTGCAGATCGCCCAATAGCTGCACCTTCAGCTAATATTTCAGGACATATTAGTGCAACCAACGCTGAACATGTTCTTGCTGATTTTGGCAACAATGTACCTTTTGTCTTAGATGCCGGCCCCTCAGATCACGGATTAGAATCAACTATTATTGATACAACTGATAATATCGCCACTATTTTACGTCATGGCCACATCACATTAGATGACATCAAAAGCTTAAATTGTAGAACAAAGAACCACGCTAACAAATTTTCTACTAAGCCAAACGCTCCAGGACAGCTTTTGAGCCATTATTCACCGCATAGCAAAGTTCGTCTTAACGTTTTAAGGCCAAATTCAGGAGAAGCTTTCATTGCGTTTGGATCAAACGTGCCTAGTCATTCCGGTCCTTTTACAAACATAAGTAGATCAGGTGATCTTCTTGAGGCTGCTTTCAACCTATTCACAGCACTGCGTCATTTGGATTCAAGCTTTCCGAAAAGCATTGCGGTGATGCCAATTCCAAATCATGGAATCGGAATAGCAATTAATGATCGTCTTAATCGCGCAGCAGCACCCCGCAGGTAAATCGATTACGTTCTAGCGTTAGATAAGATGCTTACAGAAGCTTAACAAATATTATTGAATATCGTAAAAATTCTACTCTTAAAACTAAGTTCGGAAAAAAATTAGAGTTGAGATCACTTTTTTTATTAAGCTATTTCTTAAAAAAGTACTACAACAATTCTAGTTTATTTATAGGAGTCGCTTAACAGTACAAAGCTTGAGTAGCAATAATATTGTGTATTGCCCTACAACTTTTCTGTGCCTTTAGTTAACTATTAATTTCATTGAGATTTTTTAGGCATATATAGCTATTGCCAGATGGCCATACCATCCATTGAGCTGCATACGACTTAAATAGCGCTCTTGCTGGACAGCATTTGCTTGTGATATCTCCACAAGACCGTTTCACACGTAAGGCGATCGAGCTCAATAGCCGCAAATGTAAGTCTGTTGAGGCTGATGACAAAAATATCTTAATTGATTTTGTAGGAAATCTTTGGCTGCAAATTCATCTTGGCCGCTTTGTGAACCCAAAAGTGCTGTTCGAGTGCGGTTAGTAAGTAGTATGTTCTGAGTAGATGTAGATGGACCAAGCATATGCAATAATATCAACCGTAACAAACTTAACCAATTGATCAGCTGCATTGGTCCGGATTTACTACGTGAAGACGCTGCTCCAGCACACGCTACAGATAGAATCATAAGAAGCCGTGCTCGTATAAGATGGCTTCTTACAGACCATATTATAGTTGCGGATATAAGTAACATTTACAGAACAGTATTACTGTGGCGAGCCTACATTAACCCGAACATTCCTTGCAGACAGATAGCCAAGAAGCCTCTTGAGGCCTTGTTGCAAGACGCAAAATATTTGCTTGAAATAAATGTTAAACACAACAAGATAATAACCATCGAGGGTGGTTATATTGCAAACACAGTATTTAGTAAATCAGTTAACGTCTTTGACAAGACTGTCTGCCCAGCATGTGGCCATAACATAAATTGCATCGATATCGCTGGTAGGCGTGCATTTGTTTATATGGTATGTCAGCCTCCAAAGGGTTTGGTAAGAGTGCAAAAGTGCAAGTCAAGAGTTAAAAGAAGCCTTTGCACACATAAATATCAAAAAGCTAAGTGTAGCACGATTATAGTTTTTAAAGTAATGACTGAGTTTATTCCAGTTGTTTTGTATATTTACCGTGCATTGTCTGTGAAATTAATTAACATTAATCATTTCCACTGTATATTGATAGTCATTAGCAATAAAATTACGAGTTGCGTGCATCAGCTGTTATGGCCAATATACTCACTTACTTAAATAATTAAAAGATGTTCGTCTTGAACAAGACATAAATATAATAAACTATAACTGGTCACTATTGCTACACTTTTGTAGCTTCAGCACCTAATCTTCTGTTTAACTAAACATCTCTTTTCCTCTAAGCGCAAGGCCAGTTTGTAACGTTGTTCTCATGGTGATATGAATTAATCTTATAACAGGTTTTTATTATTAGGAAACACAATGACTGAGTTTAGAGGAAAAAATATTTTAGGGACATGTCTTCAGTGCTGCTGTAAAGATCCATTAACTGGTTTCATCAGAGACGGTTATTGCCGAGTTAATGATTATGATCATGGTTCACACATCATCTGCGCAATTATGACTGCGGAGTTTCTGGTTTACACTAAATCCAAAGGAAATGATCTGAGCACGCCGTATCCTGAATATAGATTTCCAGGTCTCAAACCCGGTGACAAATGGTGTTTGTGCGCTATGCGTTGGAAAGAAGCCTACAACGCTGGAGTGGCACCTAAAATAATCCCAGAAGCTACTCATGAAAAAGCACTAGAAATCATTGATCTAAACATCTTAAAAAAATTTTATGAGCGTATCTTATGAATTTTGGCACATACTTAAAACTCTTACTCGGATCTATGACTATGGCTATATTTACAACAACAGCATATACAGAAGAACTTGCAACCAACTTTGTTTTTGAACCTTTAATCCATGCCGAGCCAATCAATCTTAATGATTTTAAAGGGCGGGTAATTCTAATTGTTAACACGGCTTCTAAATGCGGGTTCACTGGACAATATGAAGGACTTGAAAAACTACACCAAGATTATCATGAGCAAGGCCTCGTAATCATCGGCGTGCCTAGCAATGATTTTGGCTATCAAGAACCTGGATCTAATAAAAGTATTTCAGATTTTTGTAAAATTAATTACGGCGTTTCTTTTCCCATGACTTCAAAATACAGTGTAAGAGGCAAGGATGCACATCCGTTCTATAAATGGGCGCGTCGAAAGTTTGGGTTTGCAGGTGCACCCAAGTGGAATTTTCATAAATATCTAATCAATAGGAGAGGAGAATTAGTAAACTTTTTTCATTCCACAACACAACCAACATCATACCGGCTTATTAAAGCCATCGAAGATTCACTGAACTAGTCCAACGTCGGGTGCGAATACACAATTGGCAGACATCACACTGTCTATTGCAAGACAAGGCGATCAGTTCAGATGAAATAATCAACTCTTTGACGATATATTCATATGAATTAATTCTTTTATGCTTTTTTCCACAAATAGCTTGAAGCCTGCTAGGTACTATTCTATTACAATTCAAAAGTTCTAAACGGTAATACACAAAAAAACGATTAGACCAATTCTTTTGTTATCCACTATGATATTTCCACATCATGCATCCATGAAAACTCTATTTAAATTAAAGTGACGAAATATTCAAAGCAAACTAGTCCTGTGAAGGTGAAGACAATATTTTATCAGCTCATTCAAGTTCACAGAAGCCGCTATGGCTAGTAATATGCTTAGACATAGAAAACTTCTAAGCATATTACTTGTATTAATACAGCTTTGTGCAAGCCTACACGGCTTTCGCGTAGCTAACACATATATTATTATCATGACATAACACGTAATCACGCGCTTTGCTATTACCCACTGTGCGTCTTATATTCAGCCTTCACGTAATACATTAGCCACACTATAAAAGCCAAAATACTTAGCCAGCAATACGCAGCCTCATCATACAATGCTAAGTGCTTTAGCCTCGTCACTTGATTCAATAACTTAAGCTGTATCCGCCTTGCTAGACACAATCACAACACCCTTACCCAGAATATGAGAAATATCTTGCTGCTCTACGCTAGCGAAATAACTATTCAATTCTGAGAATAATCAGCAAGGAGTGCGTGGTAATGATGACTTATATTTATAAGGTATACACTATTAGAACGAGACTTATTGAAAAATTTTACTAAAGATATTCAGTATCAGAGTTCTAAAAACTGTTTTTATACGTAATTAATTTATTTGTATCACAAAATGAATATTATTTTACTAAATTTACCCACTCAGAGTTGTAACTCACGTAAACTTTGTAGAAATTATGTGCTCCACACAAACACGTAATACATTAAAGTTATGCAATCCTTAGTAAACTGACAAAGTTTCTAGCGCCAACCAGATACTGAATCTAAACTATTCCCGTAACATTTATTTTTTCAGAAAATAAATTAAGAACACTTGTACGTAACTAAGCTAAGTAGCAAAAGACTTTTTAGTATTTATACAAAGTATTTTAGAATACATGTTTTCCTTAGAAAATACTAGGAACTGGGTGTCTCCATCACCCACATATCAAAAGTCTAGGTGGCCGATTTAGGGTGCAACTTTGATTTAACTTTACTTACTTTTTTATAGTCTAAATTGTTTTCACAATTCTCATACAAACAGTAAGTTGCCGCTATAGAATTGCACTTATGAAGATATATTAATACTTTTCTTAAAAATACCATTACTAAAAGAAACGAACTGGAGTTTTATACTCTCTCCCATTACACAGATTAACCAATAAAATATTTACCAATAGTTATTATTTAATAATAAAATTTATAAGAAATATATGTGTGGTTATATCAGTGAACTAAAAACTTTTTAGACCTCAAATGCTCCTCCTTGCCTGTAGATATAGAGCTATTTTTTGTATATCATTTATCTCTACAAGCTAGTTTGACGGATCTAGATTATAATACAGCAACAAACAGGATTTTTACTTAGATTCTCTTATCATCAAAATTAGAGAGATAGTGGAACTCTTAGCACAACAGATTACCTATTTCTGAGGTTTTTAACACAAAGTATGTATCAAAAAGGCTAACTACCTCAAACTTTAATTGAGAGCAATAAAGCATATAAGTCAGTTCAATTTATAGTGAAAACCTAAAAAGACATCATTGACTGATTTCTGATTCCTTGTTTAACATACGAATTTTTTCACTTTTAATAGTTCATCCGAAGCTATATGTGATATCTTGGTGTTATTCTAGATACACTGCGATTACTAGATCAGCTAATCCATAGCCATAATAATTAATGTATCACCGTGATTTATGTGCCTACTTGTCGCGCGGCACTGTTTAGAATAGTTTTTAATCAGGCTAATAGGCAATATTTATTAAATGCACTAACATATATATAAAATAACAAAATGGTGGACATACGCATGAAGGTGCGCTTCAGCGCAAAAGAGTTGATCTTAGCAATAATTATCACTGCTTGCGCGTTAGCAGCAATTATGCTTTCTATTGTGGACAGATAGAACTGAAAGGGCGTGGGGCAAATTTATAAATTGAAGATCTAATTAGGTAGTTAACGGTTGCCTATAAATCCTAGAATGCGCCGAAATCCAACTTCGAGCGTGTGGCCTACTCCTCAGAACATACTCATTAATTGATCCTAATGCGTAAAATCTAGAAGAAAATATTTAGGCAGCTCATATGCTATTTATTTTTACAGTTATAACCGATGAGACTTTACAAAAAGTGTACCTTCTGAATCGCCTTCATTATTCTTGTTTTTAGAAAAATATGGCCTGTTCTAACAGTAAATGTGCACTTTTCTGTAGTTACTTAGTAGCAGCACCTAGCTAACTTATAAAATTAATTTATAGTAACATACCTGATAAATTTAAGATATAAAATCTCCCTACCACATTTACTAAACTAAACAAATAAAAACAGCACTAGCAAAAACATCAACAAGCTCAAGATACGAGTAAGCTCACCCACTCTTAAAGCAGCTTGACAAATCGACGTTAGCAGCTTTAAATTTTATAGGTGAGTTATATTAAAATCTAAATAAGCTTCAAAAGATGTACAAAAAATTCAGCTAAAATTGCAATTCCTACCTAATTATCGGAGTCAAACAAAGTGGATACACTCTGCTCTCGGCTGGTTCGGGATATTGCCTCTCCTAATAATGGTGCTATAGATAAAACTCTAACATTAGGAATTGATAAAACCTCCTCGGTAGGTTCTATACTGTCCGTCACCACAAGTGATTTGAGCTTTGAATTTCTTATTCTTTCACTAGCATTCTTTGAAAATACCCCATGAGTTGTATAGGCTAAAACCTCTCTTGCACCTTGCTCAATAAGAGCATTTGCAGCGTTTACAAGTGTGCCACCAGAGTCAACCATATCATCAATTAAAATACAAATCTTAGATTTAACATTACCAATAACATGCATTATCTCACTAGTTCCCGGACAATTACGGCGTTTATCACAAATGGCAATGGGCGCTTTTATACGTTTTGCTAGACACCTTGCACGTACCACACCACCAACGTCAGGCGAAACAACACAAATATCTTTCAGCTCAAAGTTATCTCTAATGTCACGAACCATAACAGGAGCTGCAAACAGATTATCCGTTGGAACATCAAAAAAACCTTGTATCTGGCCTGCGTGAAGATCTAGCGTCATTATACGGTTGGCTCCCGCACGTTCAATTAGGTTAGCTACCAACTTAGCTGAAATTGGGGTTCGCGCCCCAACCTTACGATCCTGACGCGCGTAACCGTAGTATGGCATAACTGCGGTTATTCTACGTGCCGAAGCGCGTTTCAGAGCATCGATAAGTATTAGAAGTTCCATCAAATTATCATTAGCTGGGAAAGATGTAGATTGTAGGACGAAAACATCTTCCCCACGTACATTATCTTGTATCTCGACGAATATTTCAAGATCTGCAAAACGCCGACATACAGTTTTCGTTAATGGTAGATTGAGATGATTGCTAATTGAACGTGCAAGAGATGGATTAGAATTTCCAGAGACAAGCTTAATTTGCAACGTTTCAGTTGCTTCATTCATATCATTACCACCTTTCTATTATCTTCACTAAGCACAACTATAGATTGTATTTGGGTTAGAAGTTTAGCATCTAAAAGCGAATATTTTTATTCTTATTTCAACGTATAGCCACACCAGTTGCTTACTAATTATCTAACAATGCACGAGTACTATATCTTGTACAAACTACGCTAAGTAGGAAGAAGCAAATCAGGCATTATAAACTCGCGACATTAGCTTTTTAGGGGTAACAACTGTATAATACCTTTTGCTGCTGCTGATGCTGCTGCATCAGCAGTAGCGCCCCACTGATTATCAAGCGATCCGGCAGGTATTCGATTTTTTTGTGAAACAGTACCCAACTTTTTACCAACGGAATTCTTAACAACCCAGTCAATTTTTATTGGTTGTCTTCCAGACTGAACCACCCCTACCTTAACATTACCTTGTATAGTATGAGCTGCTTTAGCTGGACTTTCAACAAGAGTAAGGCCACTTCTTAACAATTGCCTTTGTAAAGCTTTAGATAGTGACGTTGAACCATCACCTGGAGCCCCTTTTACTTGTGAAACATGTATAGCTAATTCAGGAAACGCCAAAGCATTCTTTTTCCCTACCAAAGATCGGTCTGCTGCTTGTAAAATTTTAGACTGAGCTGATGATTTAGCACTTGCTAATTTCTCTATTAAAGCTGAAGACCTCTGAAATGACTGTTGTGGCCACCACTTAGAGATACCATTTGCTGCGAATTTGGCAATTTTAGTTAAAGTCTGAGCGCTTACAGAAGACCATGGATCATTAGAGGCCGTACGCTTGATTACATCTTCACCCTTTATGCGATGCACACGCTTTCCCGAGACACCCGTAACATCCCAGATATAAGATAATTTAATCTCTTCACCTTCACTTGCCGCCACAACATATCCTCGCAGGGTGTAATTACTCGATTGATCTACGTTTACCCCCCCTTGATAAGGCAAAACCATTCTGATTGATTTTTTTGCGAGCTCTGCACCAACTTGTGTTGTCAATTTAGTAGAAACTGAAGCAGGCGGACCAATTAAAGGGGCAATTGCAATATCACCTCTACGTGGAACTGTAACCAATCTCTCAGGCTGAAGTGCGCTTGACTTATCAGCCAGCGGTGAGGTGAAGGCTTGTAATAAACTATCATTCCCTGCTGAACATGAAGCAATAGTTGTTGAAATGATTGCTAATGAAGCTGCTCGTACGAATTTATTTCGTATGCTTGAAAATGCAGCGGCACTGTTGGTTGCCACGATGGCGTTCCTCTCTCAATGTCCTGCTGTTCTCCGGAGGCTGTCATACAAACCCTGCAGCCAAATCGCCGTGCCGGTACGCCATGTTTACTTTATATATATTACATCGAACAGCGTGCATATAGCTATGAACTGAAATCCATCTAATATGAACATGCAAGACGAAAAGAGCGTCAGAAAACTGTGGAGAATTAGGGGGAAATGACGATAGCCGATAACTGACGCCCGTAATCGACGTAAGACAGACGTCGTGCACGCCGATAAGAATAGAATAAAAATTCTAGAGTGTATGTACAACAACTGAGGTTGTCAACATAACCAACAGATTCGGACTTCAATTTTGAATAGCAGAAACCGGAAAGGTCAAAAAAAATTTTTTTTTTATCTAGATCTTGGTGATAAAAAAAAGGTCTACTCAGCGGTTCTGATTTAAGAAATTCTATTTCGAATTCGGGGCAAACCTGATAATTGGACTGATGAATAGTGGGCCCAATGGCAGCACAAATACGAGACCGTTTAGCCCCTACCATCTCCATCTCTTTCAGAGTCTGTTCAAGAATACCTGACATAGCGCCTCGCCAACCTGCATGAGCAGCAGCGACAACTTTCTCTTCTGGATCTGCAAATAAAACCGGAGTACAATCAGCGGTTAATACTCCAATCGCTAGGCCAGGTGTTTGGCATACGAGAGCATCGGCTTTCATCAAAAAGCTATCTTTAAAAGGGGCCTTAACTGTCAAAACATTTGCACTGTGAACTTGATGGGCTGTTACTATGTCCGAGTGTGTTGCGTTAAGATAAGCAGCCGCCCGACGTCGGTTCTCTTTCACCAAATCAAGGCTGTCGCAAGATTCATAGCTACAATTCAGAGATGAGTAAATACCACTTGACACACCACCTTGACGTGTAAAAAAAGCGTGACGAATATGCTTTTCTTTGTCAAGCAAATCAGATTTTAATGTGCTTGAATAAATCATAAAAATTGCTTTTGCAACAAGTTCTTCAAATCATAATTTAGTATGAAACATTAAAATGTTGTAGTTTTTAGTTACGTATGTGCAATGCAGGTATTGGCATAAATACAGGCAGTGGATATAAATCAGGGCTTGATAGAGCAATAGTCTTGAATCGAGCTCCCATTCCATTCGGACTAATTAATCGCATAGTTGCTGCTTCAAGTTCTGCAGCTTGATCCGGATTATTTGACATTAGCTGAGATGTACGTTCTATGATTCCCAGTCTGCCAAGGAATTCTGCCTGAGTCTGGATTAAATGAGGCACTAAACCTGCCTCCATCAAGACACTTGCCGTATGAGCGAAATCAACATGAGCTGTCAGATCAGCTTCTCCAGGCGATGTAAGGGGGTATTCGTACTTGTGACAGCGAATAGCCTGCAAAGTGTCGCCAAAACCGGTATGCTCATGCCCGTAATCAATAAAAAGAGCGGCAACTGGCGATCTTTGATACAAAGTCTTCAGCATAGGCAACACCATGGTACTTATCTCCGGTGCCAACTCCAGTATTTCTCCATCCGGGACATTTTTAGCGCTCATATTAATATGTTGACTCGG
This sequence comes from Hyphomicrobiaceae bacterium, assembly GCA_013214245.1. GTDB lineage: Bacteria > Pseudomonadota > Alphaproteobacteria > Rhizobiales > Hyphomicrobiaceae > Tectiglobus > Tectiglobus profundi. The sequence continues at coordinate 7,555 of JABSQE010000112.1, read as the reverse complement.
TTCAGCTAAGTCACCAATAGAAAACTCAAGATGACTATCCAAAGAACAATTCACTATACGATTGTACCATACACCTTTTCTAGCAACAACCTGATGAACACTTAAAACATCAAGAAATTCATTGCCAATCACAACCCAAGGCATGTCCGTTTGCAATGCAGCAGAACATATTGATTTAGTATCGTTATGATAAGTCAAGCTTTTAGTTTTATTACTAAGAACTTTTTGCCGCTGCTTAAGGGTATAGTTTATTTCTAGTAAATGTAGATTGATATTAATTTGCAGTTTGTGGTTTCTATTAATGACACGTAAAACATCAGACATTAACGTGCCACGTCCTGGGCCTAACTCTAACAAGTTAAGTTCGCTAGGTTCACCCATATGGCGCCAAACAACTATACACCAAATACCGATCAATTCTCCAAATACTTGGCTGATTTCAGGCGCCGTGACAAAATCGCCAGAAGCACCAATGGTAGAATTATGGATATAATATCCGTACTTAGGATCTCTTAGACATGCTTGCATGTATTGGCTAACTAAAAGAGGTCCTGTTCTCGCGATTCTACACTGCAGCTCAAGCGCAAGCGGAGTAGACCGCCTTGCTGAAGTATCAATATCATTAATGAATTTGTCATGTCTGGCTATCATTCAGGCCATCACTTTTGTTTGTGAAGAGCGTATGAACCATAGACCAAGCAGAATCATCGGGACTGAATAAACAATACCAGGTGTGAAGGCAAAAAAAGATAAAAAATGTTCAAGATCAGGTTGGCGAAAGAACTCACAAAAAGAGCGGGTTAACCCATAACCGACAAGAAATACCCCTGTGAGAAATCCAGGAAAACGTATCGCGTTGTAATATCTAACCAGCAAACGCAAAATCAAAAACAAAACTAAACCCTCAAGTACCGCTTCATAAAGCTGGCTTGGATGACGGATAACAGGTGTAGAATCATTACCATTATATTGTGCCGCAGGAAATATTATCCCCCATGGCATGTCAGTTGGGCGCCCCCAAAGCTCACCATTAATAAAATTTGCTATCCTACCAAAAAACAAACCGATAGGAGCAGCGGCTGAACAAAAATCCATTACACTTAGTGGGTTGTGCATGCGAGAGCAAGTGAAAATCCATACTGCTAGACCACACCCTAAAAGGGCGCCGTGAAAAGCCATCCCACCTTGCCAAACAGCGAAAATATCCCAAGGCTTGTTATAATAATAACTTGGCTCGTACAATAAGACAAAACCAAGCCGCCCACCAACAACCACACCAATAGCAATGTAAACTAACAAATCGTCAGCTTCACTTGCTAGAAAAGGTTGCGCTGAACACGGCCAATCATAAGTACTTGCAATTAGGTTACGAACGTAGAGCCAACCTAAAAGGAGACCAACTACATAAGACAATCCATACCATTTGATCTCGACAGGTCCAAAAGAAAAAGCAACAGGATCGATTGGATATATGGATATAGCAAGCATAAAGCACTTTCTATAATTTATTTTGATTATTACTATATATTACATCATAAACTATAATTAGGCTGTAAGCTCAGTCACCTGTCAAGGTATTAATGATGAGGCGTAAACTAAATCAACATTTAAAATGTGTGGCTTTTTTTACGTAACTTCTATACTACTTTTTTATCACTTAGGAAAACTTTAAATAAACAGTCAATTAATAATTAGTGAGAGAAATAATGACCCGTACTACAAATGGTTTCTTTGATGAAGCAGCGAGACTTGTAACTAGCGCAATTGGTGCAGCTCAAGGAGTACGTGATGAAGCCAAAACTATCATACGAACTCAGACAGAAAAAGTTTTATCACAGATGGATATTGTGCGGCGGGAAGAATTCGAAGCAGTGAAGGCTATGGCAGAGAAAGCAAGGCTAGAAAATGAAAAACTTTCTAAGCAAATTGAAGATTTAGAAATTAAACTCGATCAAACTGAAAGCTAGATAAAGCAACAGAGCTCAATTGATGCCCGAGATTGATTTTGCACAAGGTTCACGGTTTGAATCTCGTGCCAGCATCTTTCTAAGAAAAATTCATTATATATCAAACTTCCGGCTTCAGCGCATACAACAGGTTCAATAGAGAGTACTCTGTACTATCTTGTTGCATTCCTCTTTATAGCATAAACACGACCTTAAGAACTTAAAACCTAAATCGCCTAAGTTATTTGCATAAAAAAACCATTATTTAACTTAAAAATCAAGCTTTTAATCAAGCATCCAACTCAGCTGCAGCAGCCCACCCGGTATGAATCTTAAATCCCTCACCCATCATGAGAGCCATGGTCTCGACTAGCGGCAATCCCACAACGTTACTATAAGAACCAACTATTTTTTGAACGAAACAACCTGCTACTCCTTGGATGGCATATCCACCTGACTTACCGAACCACTCACGAGTTGCAATATAGGCTTCAATGTCTCGCCGAGATAAACGACGAAAATATACACGGGTTTCAATGCTACGAATACGCACGCGGTCATCAGGAGTGATTAAGCATACGGCTGTTATGACTTTATGAGAACGCCCAGAAAGCATTCTCAACGATGCAACGGCTTCCTCTATTAACGCCGGTTTACTAAAAACGCGACGACCTAAAGACACCACTGTATCGGCAGACATGATGTAAGAGTCTGCTAGGTCCGCATCATCTAAAATTTTCCCACGAACGACCTCAGCTTTTGTGCGAGCCAACCTATGTGCGAGAACGCGAGGCATTTCGTACCGCTTTGGCGTTTCGCATATCGAGGCAGGATAGAATGCAACAGGATCAATACCAACTTGCCCTAACAAAGCAATCCTTCGAGGTGAACCGCTAGCAAGAACCAATTTATTCTGCATTAAGCCTTCACTACGTTGTTTTAGTCCGCGTACGCGTTGGCTTCTTAGCGTTTCGCGCCGCGGATCACTAGTCTTACTTAAACCGGTAAGTAATGCGGCCTTTAGTAAGGTCATAGGGCGTCATCTCTACTTGGACCTTGTCACCAGCTAGAACGCGGATGCGGTTCTTCCGCATACGACCTGCCGTGTGAGCAATAATTTCGTGACCATTCTCAAGCTTTACGCGGAATGTCGCGTTTGGCAATAATTCTGTAACTATGCCTGGAAACTCAAGTTGCTCCTCCTTCGCCATGGATCCTCTCTTGTTGTTCAAGCGTTCTAGAGCTACGCTATACGCAGGACTAGCCTTGGATTTTAGAATAATGCAACACTACCATAGCTAGTATTTGCAAGGTTTTAACCAAATCCTAAGGCTTTTCCTGGCAGTAGAGCCAGATCCTAAATATTTGTCGAAAACTTGCTAAACTACGAATATCTTAGTTACGTTTAAATATTCAAAGTTACTTGTATATAACATTGCAAACGCGATGTCTATTGCAAAATAGTAGATTATACTAATTGCTTGTTAGATTAGCTACTAATTTATCACAACGCTATACACTTTGTTTGAACACTGCTAATGGACTAGTAATTAAGTTTACTCTTCTTGGATACTACTCCGATATGAACAGGTGACAGCATTATTTATTTTCAGCGTACTTTTCTATAATATGGCCATTAAATCTTGTCTACTACTTAGTTTTTTGCATAATAACATGGATATAAAAAGTCACAATCTCTTGACTTTTAGTTGGCAAAATATATGAAATTTTTTTTCTTATAACTTCTAGAGATTAATTACCATGATTGCACTGTCATATACGATTTAATGAATGAGTGATTTTTATATAGTAGATTTGTGGTTTGCTGATAAAAAAAATCATAAAAACTGTGATATATGCACTGGTAAAAAGTATCAAACTCATTTGGCTATACGCTGACGAATCACTAAATTGCTATTGTGAAATTTTAAGGCCTTTTACATATATAAATTCAAGCTAGGTTCAATAGCATGAGTTTTACTCCATCATCTCTTGCTTGCGGGTTGGCAAAATCACTACTTACTAGTATTCACTGTAATTTCTGAGTTTCCCTGTAACGCGGAGAAAACGTAGCGTCATGGTTCGATTTAAGCGCCCCCCATCCAAACAGCAACTTTCATCAAAAAAAAAAATAGAGCACAAAGCATCTAGCACACTCGACTTCGACTCCAATAATTTAGGTAAATCTGAACAATATACTGCTGCTGATATTGAAGTGCTCGAGGGCCTTGAACCAGTGCGCCGACGTCCTGGCATGTATATAGGTGGAACAGATGAAAAGGCATTACACCATCTATTTGCCGAAGTTGTTGACAATGCTATGGATGAAGCTGTAGCTGGCCATGCTACTTGGATTGAAGTAAACTTAAACAGTAATGGCTACCTAACGGTAAGTGATAATGGCCGCGGAATTCCAATCGATCCCCATCCAAAGTTTGAAAACAAGTCGGCGCTAGAAGTTATAATGACTACCCTTCATTCTGGAGGAAAATTTGACGGCAAAGCATATAATACGTCAGGTGGTTTGCACGGAGTTGGCATTTCCGTTGTAAATGCACTTTCCGAAGTTCTCGAAGTCGAAGTTACTCGCAATCAACAGCTCTATCGGATGGTCTTCAACAGAGGAACACCAGACGGTAAATTGAAGAATTTAGGTTCTGTTGAGAATTTCCGTGGTACTAAAGTGCGGTTCCTTCCTGACGCCTCTATATTCCGCGACAACGCAAAATTTAAGCCAGCTAGACTCATGAAAATGGCTCGCTCTAAGGCATATCTTTTCGGCGGGGTTGAAATTCGCTGGTCTTGTTCAGCGGAGTTGATTTCTGATGATACATCTGCGGAGGCTGTCTTTCATTTTCCAGGTGGGCTGAGCGATTATTTGAAAGCCTCCATCGATGGTAGGATAACAGTTACCAAGGACATGTTTCACGGACGAATTGACAAAGAAGGTGGTCATGGATCCGTTGAATGGGCAATTTCCTGGATAGTTAATGACGATAATTTTATGCACTCCTACTGTAATACCATCCCAACACCAGATGGCGGCACTCACGAACTGGGCTTGCGCAATGCTCTTACGCGCGGCTTAAAAGCTTACGGCATGTTAGTTGGCAACAAAAAAGCAAACCAGATTACGAGTGATGATGTGACTGGAACTGCGGCAGCCATGCTATCCGTATTTATACGTGAACCAGAATTTCAAGGGCAGACAAAAGACAAGCTTGCGACCCAAGAGGCTGTTCGTATTGTTGAAACAAGCGTTCGAGATGCATTCGACCACTGGCTTGCAGATTCACCACAGCAAGCTTCAAAGCTGCTTGAATGGGCTTTAGAGCAATCTGAAGATCGTCTACGCAGACGACGTGAACGTGATATATCACGACAAACAGCAACTCGTAGATTGCGCCTGCCCGGCAAGTTAGTCGATTGTACTTCTAATTCTAACGTTGGCACGGAGATTTTTATAGTTGAAGGTGATTCGGCAGGCGGGTCTGCTAAACAGGCAAGAAACCCTAAAACACAAGCCGTTTTACCACTGCGTGGAAAAATCCTTAATGTAGCGAATGCTTCATCACAAAAGTTAAGCCAAAACCAGATGCTCTCCGATTTAATTCAATGCCTAGGCTGTGGTATCGGCAAACATTTCAAATCTGATGAGCTTAGATACGAGCGAGTGATAATTATGACAGATGCAGACGTAGATGGTGCCCACATCGCATCTTTATTAATTACATTTTTCTATCAACAAATGCCTGACCTAGTGGCACTTGGACATCTCTACATAGCGGTACCACCACTTTACAAATTAGCACAAGGAAGCAAAACGTTCTACGCTCGTAATGATGATGAACGCAAAAAATTATTAGAATCGAATGAGTTCAAAACTAACAAAAAAATTGAAATAAGCCGTTTCAAAGGTCTAGGCGAAATGAATGCATCGCAGCTGAAAGAGACCACTATGCATCCCGAAAAACGAACTTTACTCAAGATTGGAATAGATACTAATGAATTAAACGAGATAGGTCGTTCCATCAACGCTCTCATGGGCTCCAAACCAGAAGCTCGTTTCCGTTTCATCCAAGATAGGGCTGCTTTTGCAATGAATCTAGATATCTGATTAACACGTACACAAAACACTTAGATAAATGAATTAACACTGCATAGTGTTTTTTTATTAATTTTCAATACTATATCTTAAAAGCATTAAATGATAAATTTAAATAAAACAACATTTATAAATATCCCGCCATGTCTTACCCAACGACTTTTTTACACTTTCATTAAAAATTTTTTACAGTTTTTATTTGAACACTGATGGTTATAGCGAACATGTTTAAATCAAATACTTACCAGTAAATCAAAGCAGTAAGAGAAAGAATAATGCTTAAACAAGTTTTCAACTTTAAGTACTTCGTAAACTTATTTAAAAGTTTATAACCGCTGGCTAGTACAATCAAACTAGTCTTTTAACTTGACATGAATTTGTACAAATTCTTCCTGTAAATTGTACAATTTACTGGAAACCATAATTACCTTGCACGAATTACTACACATTCTATCCCATTATTCTTCAATTGTTGACATGTTTTAGCTGCTTTTCGAAAGCTATTTCCATGAAGCTCTGCTCGATAAGTTATCTCTTTCCCAACTATCACAGGTATTGTAGCTAGATGATAGTCTGACACTAGACTTCCCGCTTTGGATAAAACTCTAAGAAGTTGTTGATTCGCATTACGAAAACTATAAAAAGCACCAATTTGAATTCTAATATGCTCTCTTTCTTGTATAAATTGCTTGTGAGTTTTGAATGTGGACACCAGCCTTTCATTATACTTCTTAGCTACAACAGCTTGATTCTTTCTTACATAGGGTTCTGCAAAGATATTGTGTTTACACAAATTATCAGCAAGGTCGTTATGTCTAATTCTGCCCTCTAATAAAATAGACTTAGCAAAGTCTAGTCCTGAAGATTGCGGTGCAACTTGTATTTTTTCACCTAACAGTTGCGGTTCAGTACCAGTTGCTCTAATCAAACCAACTTTAATCACATGAGGTTTACAAATTGTTTGGGGCACAATCTTAGGCTTAGTAACATTGACTAGGCTAGTCTGATGGAAAGGTCTCAAATTCTTAGACGTTAAAAATCTGATATTTGGTTGGCGTGTTACAACTGTGGAACCTAACGGCACATTCTTCTTTAGAAGCCTATCCATTATTATGTTACGATCGCGACTTGTATTTCCTCCCATTACAACGGCTACAATTCTGCGTTGGTGCATACTTACAGAAGCAACAAGATTAAAGCCCGAAGCACGGATATAGCCTGTCTTGATGCCATCCACACCAGGCTTTCTAAGCAAGACATTATGATTTTTAAAAATTTTGCCTTTGTACTTGAAGTGGTTAGTTTTAAAATGATGATAATGATCTGGAAAATGATCTCGAATATGAATAGCTAATAGAGCCATATCATACGCAGTTGTAAGCTGTTCGTGGTTAGGCAATCCTGAAGCGTTGCGAAATACAGTTTTTGACATGCCCAGCTGTCGGGCTTTTTGTGTCATGCGGCCAGCGAATTCGCGTTCACTGCCTGCTAGATGTTCGGCAAT
>JABSQE010000111.1 GCA_013214245.1 Hyphomicrobiaceae bacterium | reverse complement strand
CCTCTTCTGGAAGTCGATGGACGGTATGAGGTAGGGTTTGAACATTCTTTAATTCAGGATTGGATTGGACTTGATATGGCAAGTACAGATGTCGGGGAGGGTTGTCCGAAATTGAACACCGTACATACCGAAATAACTGACTAAATAAAGCTCAGTTATCTTTAGTCAAAATATTAAAAATGCTTGAGCCTATTTGAGGGATTATGCATTAAGTCTTGATGAGTTATCTGTTAGACTTCAAAAATCGGAAGACTTCTAGCTTTGTACAAGTTAGGTTTTGTTTTCATAAAGTTATATATTGTAGTCTATGTTAAAAATGTGTTTGATTTTCGCCATTACTCATAACCTCAGATATCTACCTACGCTAGGGGGAACAATCGATATGTTTTGTGATAATATCATCATTCTAGGGATTAACGATGTAAGAGAAAAAACGATTTCAGTAGCGCTGCAGCTTCACTTTCGCGTATACCACCATAAATTTCAGGTGCATGATGGCAGGTAACTTGATTAAACACGCGCGCGCCATTTTCTACACCACCCATTTTTGTATCAAAAGCACCAAAGTACAAGCGTCTAATTCGTGAGAGAGAAATGGCAGCTGCACACATTGCGCAGGGTTCTAGGGATACATAGAGGTCATAACCGACTAGACGCTCTGAACCGTTTTCTTTGCAGCCTTTACGAATGGCAAGCATCTCAGCATGTGCAGTTGGATCCTTAAAATTTCGAGTGCGATTTCCACAGATAGCTGCGATACGGCCATCTGGTGTAACAAGGACAGCCCCTACTGGTATTTCTCCGTGGCTTGCAGCTTGTTCAGCCGCTTTTAATGCTAGGCTCATGTAGTTGGTCGAAATCACGGATGTCATTAGCAGAGATCTTTTGAGGAGCATTAAAAAGAAGTATAAAGTGATAGAAATGCATAAAAATAAATCAGAAATAAAAGCTAGAGAAAAGAATAAGTCAACTGGGCGTTTTTGTACTGAGTTAATAGTACAGAATGTTGCAAGGACTTCAGATAGTAAAGCTAGTTCAAGGGTTGCAAAAGTTATAGCACGCGCGGGACTTTGTTCAAGGCGCGAAGCAGAACAGATAATAGTGGAGGGCCGTGTTTTTATCAATGATGTTAAAATTTTATCTCCAGCTGTAAACGTATCTCCGGGAGATAAAATTACAGTAGACGGTAAACCTTTACCTAAACGCGAAGAAGTTGCTCTATGGCGTTATTATAAGCCAAGGGGATTAGTTACAACCCACCGTGATCCACAAGGAAGGCCAACAGTTTTTGCTAATTTGCCAACAGAGCTGCCGCGTGTTCTATCAATTGGACGGCTTGATTTTAATTCTGAGGGCTTGCTTTTGCTAACTACAGATGGCGGCTTAGCGCGCCATTTGGAATTACCATCAACTGGATGGAGAAGGCGCTACCGAGTTAGAGCGTATGGCCGTGTAACTCAGGATAAGCTGACTACCTTACAAGATGGCCTTGAAGTTGACGGTGTACATTACGGTTCGATAGAGGCAACACTTGACAGTACCCAAGGCGGAAATTGCTGGATTTCGATTGGGCTGCGTGAAGGAAGAAACCGTGAGATACGAAAGATACTTACTACTTTTGGTCTTCAAGTGAATCGACTTATCCGAGTGTCATTCGGACCATTTCAACTTCTTGATTTAAAACCAGGGCAAGTCGCAGTGGTGAAGAGACGTGTGCTTGCTGATCAATTGGGTGCAGACTTAGCTGCAACATTTGGGCTAAAAGTACCATCAACCATCTCCTCAAGTATCACTTAACATAGCGTTGGCTATGGTAGACCTATAGCAACCGTTTTGAAAAAATTGAAAATACAAGCTCAATTAGAATTCACTCGGTGGAGTCATCAAGTCAGGATAGAGTGCGAAAATGAGAATTGTTGGTGGCACCCATCGCGGCCGTATCTTGTTATCACCTAAAGATAATACTGTTAGACCAACTTCTAATAAAGTGCGTGGCGCGATATTCAATATTTTGCTCAATGGTAAGGTTAGATTTAATTTTAATCGTGCATACGTTTTGGATCTGTTCGCTGGAACTGGAGCATTTGGTTGTGAGGCACTTTCACGCGGGGCAGAATTTTGTACTTTTGTTGAAAATGCTCAAGCTTCTCGGATGTTGGTTCAGAAAAATATAGCTAATCTTAATTTTAAAAACATGACCCGTGTTCTTACGTATGATGCTACACAGCTTGGCTCTTTTGTGCAAACAACTAAGTCCAATATTATTTTCATTGACGCCCCCTATAGCAATAGATTTTCTACGTTGGCTCTAGTAGGTGCTATGAAAGGAGGGTGGTTAGCTAATCATGCACTTATAGTGATAGAGGATAAGTCAGGTGAAAGTATAGTCTTACCAACAGGAGTGAAAGGCATTGACTATCGTATCTATGGTAAAACGCAAGTCATTATCGCACGTTATACGAACTAATGATTTTAATTCAGTTATATCTAGTAGGTATTTTTAATATATCTGTAATAGTAAGTGCATTTATTGAGAAAGCGCTACCTAGTGTGATATAAAATTACACAAGACCATAATTCTTTGACATTGATTAATCCTAACCGGCTACATTACCTCATGGTCGTGGTCACATCATATCGTCCAAATTAGAAAGGTCAGCATGAGTTAAATTTAGTGTTTTACCATAATCAGGAACTAAGCTTAGCCAATCTTTAGCAGGGATTTTTTTTAAAGTACCGTGTATAGCTCCGATTGGACCTCCGTGTGTAACTATTATAATAGTACCATCGTTTCTCCAAACTTGTAAAAGTGCTCTCATTACCCGATCCCGCATACCGTAAATCGTTTCACCTTGAGGAGGCGCATACGTACTTGGTTCCGAGATAAGGCGTGCCATGTTATGGCCAACGTCAAGATATATGTTAGTCCAAAGACGTGACTCCCAATTACCAAAATTCATTTCCTGAAATGCACTGTCTTCTGACATATGACAATCACTTTGGCGGGCAATAGCAGTAGCAAGTAATTTTGTGCGCGATAAGCCAGAATGAAAAATATACCGAGGACATAGTGCCGCAAAACGTTTTGCAGTAGGTTCTATCGCAAGCTTACCTGCTCTCGAAAGAGGTACATCAGATATACCATAACAACGCTTTTTCCAAGTGATACTGATTTCAGTATGCCGAACTAAAATGATTTTGATCATGCTATATCATCTTGCTATTCCTGGCTTGAGGTTGAGCACAAAACCCGCAGTAATCAAATCAACATAATCTACGGATTTAGCAATACGTTGATTTAGATGTCCCTGCATATCGCAAAATTTTCTTGCTAATGCGTTAGCTGGTACGATACCGAGACCAACTTCGTTAGAAACAATAACTAACCTGTTCTCTGTCCTAGTTATGGATTCTAGCAAATTGTGTGTTTCACATTCAACATTAGCGTTAATATCTATAAGGTTCGAAAGCCAAAGGGTTAGACAATCTACCACTATCGCAGTATTATTACTATTTTCTATAGAACTAATCGCATCAGCTAGCCTAATAGGCGCCTCAATTGTTACCCAATTAGTATCGCGCTCAGCCTGGTGATGACGAATGCGATCACGCATCTCGTCATCCAGTGCTTGAGCAGTTGCAATGTAGATTCGGCGTGGTTGTTGCTCGGCAAGCCTCATTGCATGGCGTGTTTTACCGGAACGCGCACCACCCAGGATCAAAAATTTTGCAGGTATCATCATTAAATTACTATCTTAAGAGCTGTAAGACTAGCGATTAAGCTTAAATAGATGCTAGCTCCCAAAACATCTCCTGTATAACCGCCTAAGTATTTGTATGCGATTAAAGCAACGATCAGTGTCATTGTAAGTGCTCCACATGTTAATGCAGCTGCTTTGAGACCGAGAATTGTAAAAGCGACACACAGAGGCCAAATCATAGTTAGTATTAAATTTACCCGTCCAGGACGTCCAAAAAACACGGCCAACCCATCATCTCGTGCTGGTAGCAAAAAGATAAAAAGTAGTACAGATGAACTGCGTGAAATAGCTTTTGCAGAAATTAACACTAAGAGAAAATGCCACGCATCTAAAGAATACCAAAGTTCTTCAATAAGCGAGAGTAGCAATGCGAAGCTTAATATTAACGCTAAAGTACCATAAGTTCCGATTTGGGAGTCATGCATAATTTTCAGTCGGTGTTCAACAGAACAACCACCACCAATACCATCACAAAAGTCAGCGAGGCCATCTTCATGTAATGCACCCGTAGTTAGTGTCATAGCTGCTATTGCAAAAACACCACATAAAGCTGGATCAAATCCTATTTCCGACAACACGATCATTAGTCCACCGCCTAATGATCCGATTACTCCTCCAATTAACGGTATAGCCCAAATCGCTTCTGCAAGCCTACGGTCTGTACGGATCCAATTATTGGGATATGGAAATAGAGTAGTGAACGTCATGGCAAGAGCAATATCTTCTACAGTTCGGCGTATCATGCTTTTGCACCGCTAATTTTAGCTTGATCAAAAGTTGCCATATTATTGTGAGTTACTAAAGCAGCCCTTAGGATGCTAATGGCAAGCGTTGCACCAGTACCTTCTCCGAGGCACATACCCAGATTGAGAAGAGGTCTCAGATTCATTGCCTTAAGTAGTTTGCCATGGCCCGGTTCAGTCGAAACATGTCCGGCCATGCAATGAGTGATAATCTCAGGATTTTCAATAAATAATGGTGCAATCGCAGCAGTTGCACTATATCCATCAAGGATAACTGGGACAGAAACACATCGTGCAGCCACAATCGCACCTGCTATAGCTGCTAGTTCGCGCCCCCCAAGGCAGCGCAAGCGATCGGTCGCTGTTTTGGCGTTTTCGTGTAGAATGAGAGCGCGATCTATTACGTTTGCTTTTAATTTGATACCATTTTCATCAAGTCCAGTTCCTGGTCCAGCCCAGTCTTTTCCTTTTTCACCAAAACTAATGGCAGATAGTGTCGCAGCTACTGTTGTGTTACCGATACCCATTTCTCCGAAAGCAAATATATCACCTTTGCAGGATACTGTAGACGCACCAATATTCAAAGAATCTAAAAGCTCACCTTCAGACATAGCTGGTTCTTGTGTGATATCACATGTAGGTTCTTCAAGTTTGATAGGAACAATTTTCAATTCGCTTCCAACTACCTCTGAAATCGCATTGATTGCAGCACCTCCAGCTTCAAAATTTGCAACCATTTGGCCAGTTACTTCAGAAGGATATCGGCTAATGTTTTGTTTTGTTACGCCATGGTTACCTACAAAAATAACCGTTACAGCGTTTTCAATAACAGATTTGGACTTACGTTTCCACCCTGAGAACCATAAGATCAATTCTTCGAGCTGACCTAAAGAGCCTTTTGGTTTCGTTAAAAGTAACTGATGCTTGAGGACGTTCTCTCTTGCAACATCATCGGGTTGCGGTAGCTTATTCCTGAGGATATCAGAAAAATCCTCTAATGATTTAAACATCATGGAATTCCAACTTTCTCATTCACTTAAAAGCAAACCATTGACGCTCTCTAAGAATTTTTAATAGAGCGTAATTTAAAATCCAACTTGAACAAAGATACCCATCAAAATCTTAGTTTAATACTACAATTGGTGCTGTAATACTATTAACTTCTGTTAATGAGCGTTTTTATGTTTTTTTTAAGTTTTAGAATCTAGCATGTGTATGCAATTAATGATGAAAGCCTATGGCCAAGCAAAGCAATATTAGGATCTTTTTAAGTATCAACTTTTTTTAGGCTGCCAATTACTAAATTGGATAACAAAAACTTCTAAAAGTTAGAGGATGTCTTGCTTAAACTGAAGGTTAAGCAACTCTATATTAACTCTGAATGCTACACATAGAATGGCAAAAATGAATTACAAGACTTTATAATTATATCTTAAGATCTCAGCACGATTAGCAGGAAAAACTATTCCTAATAGACAGAACAATCATGATATCCAAGCTTTTAACATGAACGTGAACGTTTCATTTAGCTTTGATGATGTAATAGTTTGCCATAATACTACAGGCTATTATGTGCGCCTGGTGGTATAGCAGCAATGGTAGTATTAAAAGTCCACTACCCTGTACTGTCGAGAATAGTATATGTGATGTAGGTACTCCAATTGCTAGACTCTTAGAGGTTCCGCAGAATACTACAGCTATTTTATCCTCAAGGGATATCCCTAAAGTACGGGCCGAAAGTAGAGCAAATGTGAAGACTATCACCATTACAAAAATTATCATTAAGCAAGCAGTAATAAGCTCATTTAGACGGAATGTCGTCCATAGCCCCTCATTGACTGTAGTAGAAAACGAATCGAAGACAACCAGCAATATTATACTGCGCTCGGTAATGTGGGCTAAACTACAGTACCGCTGAACAAAAGGTTTGATAAATTTGCGAAGAAGCTGCCCAGCCACGAAAGGTGCTAGTAAGATCAGTGAAGCATGAGCAATTGAATCCATAATCTGAAAGTCTATTGCTTCTGATAATGCTATCAAGCCCACAATAAACGGGGTAAAAAAAAAACCCAATAAACAAGAAAGAGTTGTGTTAAAAATAGCAGCCGACACGTTACCGCGTGCTATGCTAGTTAATGAGACGCACGATGAAATAGTTGTAGGAAGGGAGGCGAGAAAAATAAAACCCAATTCTAGCGGTGGTGTCAGAAGTATCTTTGCTAGCGAGTATAGCAACATTCCGATTAGTGGGAATAATATATATGTACTAGTTTGTACTATAACATGAGTGCGCCAGTTAGCTAAGTCTTTGATAATATCATTAGTGTTTAAACTTGCTCCGTAATAAAAAAAAATAGCAGACGTACCATATTTAACTGCCACACTCAGAGATGGTACGCCATTTTGCTGTTCAAATTCTGGAAACATAAAAGCTAGAGTGATCACTAACAACATAAGTAAAGAAAATAAGCTTGGTACTAACTTCTTAGTTAATCCTGCAGCATATTTGAACGAACATATGATTCGTATTCGGTAATTTGTTTTCATATCATCTAATGGCCTTTAGATTATTGTGCTCTAGAATAGGTTGTTTTGGCAAACTATTCCCGGCCAATTAATGTATAACGAGTTTCATTCGTATTAATAGCAACTATATATAATTTTGTATTTTTAAAAGCTGTCCGTGGTATAGTTATTGGTATAGACTGTTCTACAGGTTAGCTCGATCGTATTAAAGTGTTTTAATCTTTCCTTATTTGCATCTGGCACGATCGAAAGTATCTGCTAGAATATGGATGTAATATTGATAAGTAATCATAAAAATAATCACATAGGTTAAGCTAGCCTGAATAAGCAGAAATTCGACACACGACTTATTATATCGTTTACATTGACGAATGCACGCAGATGCCGTCAATACGGCTGCTTTCAAGATGCATACAGAACTTGCAGCGAGCTATAACAATATTCACGCCACTTCAGAAATCTGCCTGTATATTTTTTTCGGTAACATACATTTCACAAATGACAACTTGTGCGCAAACAAGTCGTGTATGTTTAGTCTTGTATAATACTTTAATCGAGGATCTCTTCTCAATTAGAAATCTTTGAACTATGTGAAAATATATCCAATCAAATCAGACGTGGGAATAATTACTTATTATAAAATTAGAAGTTTACGTTGACAATATTTCGTAACGATTACAAATAAATAGTAAATCTAATATGTAATTTGAAGTGCAGCTTGTAACGTGCGTTAAATCTTACTGAAAATTCAGAAGAGGCTCAAATCAGCACGAAAGCTAAGGTCATAATCAGGGATTAGTATTTTCATTTTTTAGAACATTACAATCTCATCAACGTTGTTTGAAATTTATATCTAATTAGGCTTTAGGCTATATTTTAACTGTAGACTAACCTTCTTTTGTTGATTATAGGTACAAGCCTATATAACATACTCATAGCCCTGAAAAGGCTTTCTATTGATCGTTAATAAATTGTGTTAGCTATAGTAAGGTAATTGTAAATATGCGCTTGGTTTAATTCAGTTTCTGTTTTTCTTGGTAAGAGTAATATCGCAGCTAATACGTTAGCTAAAATGCAAGTTTGTTACTTCAGTTAATAGGTTGGTGCCTGAAACTAAGCTTGTAGAGTAAAACTGTAAATAAATTGGAATATATCGCAACAGGTTTTATAAGTCCGAACTTTAAGTGCACCAAACTTGCCGTAAAATTGAGTGCACAGACTTTTTGAACCGTGATAAGTTACGAGGTTCAAACTCTGTTGTTTGGCCTTTTACACGAAACACAATTCTATTACCCCCTGCGAAAAGAAGCACTGTTGTACCTAAATTATTTGACGTTCAAATGTTGCTATAAAAAAGCCATCTGTCCCGTGTGATGCTGGTGTGAGCTGCAGAGTCTGCAAGTTTTTATCAGCTGATAAAGGCGCTTCAGTTGGTAGTATTTTATTCCAGCGCATAGTGTAAGATACTAAATTGAAATTAGTGGCCATGCCTAAGAACCATGCCACCTGATCGATATTCTCTTCAGGTAGAATTGAACAGGTTACATACAGTAGATATCCACCTGGCTTTACCAGTTTTCTGGCTATTGTAAGCACTTCGTGTTGTTCAGAAATTCGATTTGCAAGATCGGTCGGCTTAAGACGCCATTTAGTGTCGGGTTTGCGTCTCCAAACTCCGGAGCCTGTGCAAGGTGCATCAACAAACACAATGTCAAAGCACGCACCAAAATTATTTAGAGCAAAAATATTAGCTGCTTCTAGTACTTGAACATTAAGCGCACCAGCACGTTGGATGCGCTTAAAAATAGGCTGTAACTGGCGTTTATTAGTGTCGAAAGCAACAATCTTTCCAATATTATTCATGGCTCCTGCAAACGCTAAGGTTTTGCCACCAGCACCAGCACAAAGGTCAAGAATTTGAAGCCTTGAGCCTGCGCCGGCTAAAGCAGCAGCAATCTGGCTACCCTCATCTTGGACTTCAAACCAGCCTTTATGATATGATGTCTCTGAT
>JABSQE010000110.1 GCA_013214245.1 Hyphomicrobiaceae bacterium | reverse complement strand
TTTGATGCTACAAACGTGGTCGATAGACCAAAATGCTCAGTAATAACGCCTATTTCTATAGACCATGCAGACAAGTTAGGATCTACACTTGAGCTTATTGCATTTGAAAAGGCTGGAATAATTAAGCCAGGTATACCAGTAATTGTTGGGTTACAAGATCCTGCAGCTATGACGTCGATTGAACAAACTGCTCAACGCCTTAGTAGTCCACTTTATTGCTTTGGCCGAGAATATATAGCTTTTGAAGAACACGGCCGACTTATTTTTCAATCTGAGCAACGTTTAATTGACTTGCCTCTACCTGTTCTCAGTGGACGCAACCAGATTGTTAACGCTGGTCTTGCTATAGCTACATCTCTGAATCTTACAGATGGACACATTAGTGATCAAGCACTTGGAGATGGTCTGCGTAAAGCAAAATGGCCAGCACGCTTTATGCGTCTTTCTGAATCACCATTTACAGACTGGGTAAAAGACGAAACAGAGATTTGGCTTGATGGTGGGCACAATCCTGGTGCTGGTCTTGCTATAGCTCAAACGCTTGCTGATCTTCAAGACCGTGCACACAAACCAACTTATATTATTGTAGGTATGGTAATCGGTAAAGATGCCAAAGGTTTTCTTCTACCTTTCGCAGGGTTAGTTAAAACTATGTATGCTGTGCCAATACCAGAAAGCACTATTGCAATTAACACTCAATTATTAACAAATATTGCAATATCAGCAGGTTTGATAGCACATGCTGCCGAAGATGTTAGGTCCGCGATTTCATCAATTGAAAACCTAGATGATGGTCCAAAACGCATTCTCATATGCGGCTCCTTACATTTAGCGGGATCGATTTTGGCCAAGAGTGATAAAGATTTCTTCAAATAACAAAAACACACCACTGCATTCTAACACATAAAACAAGCTGCTGTTATTTTTACATTATGTCCCTTATTTGGTGTTATAAAGGTGATAGTAAGAAGCAGAATGAAAGTCATTATTGTATTAGATAACCTGGTGCGGTTATAATATTATTGTAATGTATGAAAACAATATCTGCTAGAATCTTACAAAGCCATAACTTGGGAATAACATATGATAAAGAGCACAAAAATCAGTAACCGTTAAGCCCGCCCCGCTGTTTACATCCAAGGTTACATATGAATCTTACCTAGTAGCGCACTGTACTAGATAAGACTTTAATGCACAATTATCAACTCATCCCTTTAAGAGATTATTAGTAGTTGTGACACGGTCAGAATAACGGTCTGAAAGGTACGTTAATCGCCCGCGAGTAAGCCACGTAAACTTTAGAAGCTCCTCCATTACATCAACCATGCGGTTATAGTGAACTGATGGATACATACGCCCACTGTCGTTAAACTCTTTGAATGCTTGCGGCACGGAAGATTGGTTGGGGATGACTACCATACGCAGCCAACGACCTATGATACGCATTTGGTTTAGAGTATTAAAACTCTGGGATCCACCAGATACCTGGCAGAGAGCTAATGTTTTACCCTGGGCGGGGTATACCCCCCCAGTTTCAAGGGGCAACCAGTCGATTTGCGTTTTCAGAACAGCACTGATCGCCCCATGGCGTTCAGGAGACACCCATACCATACCGTCTGACCAAATTGTTAACTCGTGTAACTCACGGACCTTTGTATGGCTACCATCATCGGCATCTGTATGAGGTAAATTGTGTGGAGCAAACGTCTTAGTTTCAGCTCCTAGTAATTGCAAAATACGGCTGGCCTCCTCAGACATCAAACGCGAATATGAATGCTTTCGAAGAGAACCATAGAGGACAAGAATTCTTGGTGAATAATCTGGATCACCTGCTTTAACAAGCAATTTTTTGTTTATCGCATGTAATGCACTCTGATTAACATTCGGTGTATCGGACAAACGCAAAAAATCCTCTTAATGTATATATGATATTTTTACTAATAAATATGCTGCTATTTAGCGTGCCGAAACGTTG
>JABSQE010000011.1 GCA_013214245.1 Hyphomicrobiaceae bacterium | reverse complement strand
GCTTTTGCCGTTCCATAACGCAACATAACTGCACCAACTGCCATAAACAGAAGTCCTTTATAGATAATATGACAGAACGCATGAGCTGCTACTCCATTAAGTGCTAGCTCTGTACCAATACCAACACCCACAACCATAAAACCGAGCTGGTTATTCAAGGCGTGAGCTAGCAAACGACGCATGTCATTCTCAATAACTGCTAAAAACAACGGCAAAATCGCCATCATCGCACCAATGGGAATTAGATAATCTGTGCCGGCATAACCACGTGCAATAGCATAGACAGCAAGCTTAGTAGTAAAAGCTGATAGTAACACAGCACCTGTTATGGTGGCGTGGGGGTAAGAGTCTTGCAGCCAGCTGTTTAGTAATGGAAAAGCGCATTTCACGCCGAAGGCTATAAGAATTAGCTGGCCAGGTATTGTTTCTATACCAATAGCGTTGAATAATATTGATCCACTTTCTCGAAAGTGCAACATAATTCCAGACAGCAAAATCAAACCAGAGCAAATTTGAATGACCAAATACCGTTGGCCAGCATGGCGTGAAGCGGCAGTGCGAGAAGCCCATATAAGAAACACTGACGAAACAGCTGTTAACTCCCAAAACACGAACAACGTAATAAGATCGCCTGCAAAAGCTGCTCCAATGGCGCTCCCAGCGTAGACCATGCCCGAAGCGTGTTGAGCCCAATCATCTAAATGCAAAGAATAAATAGTTCCGACGAATACAGCAATTAAAAAAACATAACCAAATGCTAAGCTTAACTTATCGACCCGCAGCGTGACCAACTGCATGTCAAAGAGTTGAATATGTCCAAATTCCCCAATAGGTAAATTTAGCATATAAATGAGGGCTACTACAGGTAAAGCAATCATATATGGGCCACAAAAAAATCTCGGCAATAGCGGAATTAACAACGCGCCCATTATTAGTATGAGACCAGGATTTAACTCACTAATCATAATAATCCTCTGGCTGAAGCAGCATTGAATTTAAAAATATTGCGCCGATCACAAGACTAACGCACGCCAAAAAGCCACATAACGCATAGAAACCCCACAAATGTTCGATCTCAAAAGGTCCATGCTTGTGAACTAATGGATCTAAAGCTACGATTAGAGCGCTGAAAATGTAAAGAGTAAGCAGAAAGGGCTTACAATTGAAAAGAGAGTTGCTGTTTGATACTTCACAATCAGGCACTTGGGAATGCAATGAGGATTTTCGTTTTGAGTTGCGATTACCCATCATTCCGACCTCCTTTTAGGATATAAGATTGTTAATAGTAGGGAGATGACCATTCTCCTACACTTATTGGCCTGTACCGACTCCGACGTTAAAATCTATAAGACCTATAAAATTATATAGTTCATCTACCACGAAAAACATAATCAAGCAGCCAAGTGCTGTTAAACAAATAGGAATAACACACGCTAATGGGGCCTCTTTTAGCTTAATAGCCTCTCCATCTTTCGTACCAGGTAGGGGCTTAAAAATTGCAGCTGATACTATGGGGATTAAATATATCACGTTCAAAACGGACGAAACCATGAACACTGCCACGACAAAATAATATCCAGAATCAATAGCACCTATAGCTAGAAACCATTTTGACCAAGTCCCTCCAAACGGAGGCAAACCAATTATACTTAGAGAAGCGACAAAGAAGGCAAAAATTGTAACTGGCATAAGACGACCAATTCCGTCTAGCTCTTCGATCTCTGTCTTATTGTGAGCCACGTAAATCGCTCCAGCGCACATAAAAAGTGTAATCTTAGCTACAGCGTGCATAACAATATGCATAACGCTGCCTGTAATGCTTGTTGCGGTTGCTAATGAAGCTCCAAGAGTGATGTATGAAAGTTGACTAACAGTAGAATAGGCCAGTCGTGCCTTCAAATTCTTTTGCCTAATAGCAATAAGCGAGGCCGCAATCACGCAAACTGATGAAAAATAAATTAACCAATCTGCTTGACCACTGCTAGATAGAGTGTCAATACCAAAAATATATATAACTACTTTCAGGACTGTGAATACTCCGGCTTTAACTACCGCAACCGCATGCAAAAGAGCACTAACTGGTGTTGGAGCCACCATTGCGGATGGCAACCAAAAGTGAAAAGGCATCAAAGCAGATTTTCCGATACCAAAAACGAACAAAGCAAGTAAAATCGCTAGTGTCGCGTTATCGGTTTTGCCTTCTAGAATACCTCCAGGAGTAAAATCAAGCGTTTCTGTAATATTGTAGGTTACTAATATCGCAGGCAAAAGGAATATCATGGATGTACCAAGCAATAAAATTATATATACCCGGGCACCTCTTCGTGCCGCATTATTACCTTTGTGTGAAACAAGAGGATAAGTGGACAACGTTAGTATCTCGTAGAATATAAACAAGGTTAACAAATTTTTAGAGAAGGCAAGACCAATTGCGCTCGAAATAGCAACTGCGAAACAAACAAAAAAAGAAGTCTGCCGTGGTTCGTTATGGCTACGCATATAACCTATAGAATAGATAGAATTTATGATCCAAAGCGTTGATGCAACCAACGCAAACAGCATCCCCAGAGGCTCAACTTTGAACGAAATACCTAGTCCAGAAACAACATCTAAATCAAGGACTTCAGGTCGGGCGCCCGATAGGATATAAGGTACAAGATCCGTTACTACGACTAAGAGCGCCAGCGCTGAGATCAATGTTACAGCTTCACGACAATTAGGAGCACGATGAAATATAGGAATAATGATCGATGCGACAAATGGAATCAAGATCGCTGCCAGAATCAATTCGCTGGATAGCAAACAAGTCAAGCTCATTGTTTTAACCCTTCCAGAAGTTGTTCAGCCGCTTTAATGGCAATATCCCCAGTGAAAGATGTGTCCAAGCCAAAGTATACAGTTGCGATAGCAAGTAAAATTATAGGCGCGAGCATGCTTAAAGGCGGCTCTTTAACTTTAACACACCGTTCGCAAACAGGATTGAAATACACTACTTCTATAACTCTACCAATGTAGAGCACAGCTAGTAATGAGCTCACCATGATTGCTAAGGTAACTGGCCACAAGCCAGCATTAACCGCACCAACTCCTAAATACCATTTCGAAACGAAGCCAACGGTACTTGGAACACCAATAATACTAAGACCTCCAACGACAAAAGCTGCCGTAGTAACAGGCATCTTAAACCCCAATCCGCTTATTTTACTTAACTTATCAGTACCAACACGAAATATGATAGCGCCAACCGCTGCAAACAGAAGCGCTTTCATCAAACCATG
The DNA here is from genome assembly GCA_013214245.1 of Hyphomicrobiaceae bacterium. Lineage (GTDB taxonomy): Bacteria > Pseudomonadota > Alphaproteobacteria > Rhizobiales > Hyphomicrobiaceae > Tectiglobus > Tectiglobus profundi. The sequence continues at coordinate 82,321 of JABSQE010000011.1, read as the reverse complement.
ATTTACGAGATGAACAATAGAACCTGTAAGCCCAGCTTTATTAGCTATTGCAACACCTAATGTAATGTAACCTATCTGAGCTACAGATGAGTAAGCTAGCATACGTACAATGCTATCTTCATAAATAGCTAGAAAGGAGGCGGTAAATATAGCCGCCAACGATAATACCAATATAACTTCCACTACAGGAAACTGAGAAAATGAAATCGCCGCGCCAAATACTGAGAAATACAGGCGTAGAAAAACGTAAATTGCAACTTTTGTTGCGGTAGCAGCCAGGAATATAGTAGCGAATGATGGAGCAAAAGCGTACGCGTTGGGCAACCAAAAATGTAGCGGAAATAAGGCTAACTTTAAACTAAGACCTGTAAAGATAAAGGCAATGCCCGCCATAACTGATCGAGAGTGATCAGACATAGCAGGTCCCAAACGCCCTGCAATATCCGAAAGATTAAGACTGCCTGTGACTATATATAAAAGTCCAACACCAATAACATACAATGTCGCCCCAATCGTACCCATAACAAGGTATTGGTATGCAGATAGTAACGCCTCACGGCGGCGTCCCAAGGCAATAAGGACATATGTAGCTAAGGATGAAATTTCCATAAACACAAAAATGTTGAATGCATCACCTGTGACAGTCATACCTAGAAGGCCACAGAGACATAGTAGATAGGTGCAATAAAACCAAGGATGCATGCCTGCATGAATATCTTTGTCAACAGCTCTTAACGCATAAGGCATGACTACGGCTCCAATACCTGAAACAAGCATCAGAATAAGCGCATTCACAATGTCGACACGGTATTCGATACCATAAGGCGGGGGCCAGCCACCTAGAGAATAAGATATTTCTCCAACATTTGTAACCTCAGCAAGCAGCATGGCCGAGAATACAAACAAGGCCCAAGTAACTATAGTTGACGCAGCCCAAGCTACCCTATTGTTACGGGTCATGGCTACTGCGGCAGCAACAACCATCGGTACGACTACGATAAGCGCAGGCAAGTGCTCCTTCAAAACAAAACCTTCTTCAATTGCACTCATTGATGACCCTCGACTTTTCGCCCGCAATACTCACTTTTGTCCATATCTTTTAAGATCTCATCCTCCTCAATAGTTCCATACGCTTCATGTATGCGAATAACGAGTGCCAATCCGAGAGCAAGCGTACCAACGCCTACCACAATTGCCGTTAGAATCAAAACATGTGGCAACGGGTTTGAATAAACTGCGAACCTCTCATCAATGATAGGGGCTGATCCACCAATAATCTTAGCCGATGAAATATATAGCAAATAAACTGCTGTCTGAAACAGCGCCAGTCCTATGAGTTTTTTCACTAAATTACCATGAGCAATAACGATATAAAGACCAGACAACATGAGAAATATGGTTATCGCATAATTATAGTAAGAAGCAACAATCTCGAACACCTGCATTACCGGCTCCGATCAACAAATGCGTAAAATATGGCAATCATGGTACAAGAAACTGTTATTATTACACCAATCTCTATCAATAAAATGCCAATATGATGCGCATGCTTAGAGTGGTGAGCCAAAACGGTATAATCTAGAAAGTTTTTTCCAGAAAGGAGTGCGCATAGACCAACAGCCGCATAAAGCAGCACCCCAAACGGTGCTAAAAAAGCAACAGCACGCTGTGACAAAATTGATTGTGCTTCATCTACACCAAAAACAACAGCATATAAAATTGCTGCGGCAGCTATCATAACACCTGCTTGGAATCCCCCGCCAGGACTAAAGTCACCGTGAAAGTGCACGTAAAAAGCAAAAAGCACAATGAGAGGAATTAAAATTTTGGCAACAACGCGAAAAATAGCCTCAAACTTCATATCTGATCTCCGCCTTTTGTATTACGACTCCTCAATAACAGCATGATTCCGACACCTGCCGTTAAAACTACTGTTGTCTCTCCTAATGTATCAAAACTCCTGAAATTACCTAAAACGGTTGTCACAACGTTGGGTATGCCCATCAAAGGAATGCTTTGCTCGAGATAGTAAGGCGTTACGTGTTTGTGAATTGGAGCATCACTAACACCAAAAACCGGCAGATCACACGTGCCCCAAACCAAAAGCAATCCCGTTACCGCAACAACCGTAAGTGGCAAAACTGTCGACTTAGTTGGTAGTTCTTCCTTAGCTTTAATTAAATGAAGAGTTCCTAGCAATACCACCGTTGAAATACCAGAACCCACCGCCGCTTCAGTAAGTGCAACATCGACCGCATCAAGTACAATCATCAAGCTGGCCATGATAAAACTGTAAACACTAAATAATATTATTGAACCGAATAAATTTCTCTCACGTATAATTGCTATCGTAACCAAGGAAAGTAGGGTTAGGAGGGCTGCATTCAGATATAATTCCATTAGTCTAACCCCGTTTTACTGAGATCTAGTTGAGTTTCACGAGGAGCGGCAAGTGTATGACTTTTGTTATCACAGCAAACTTCGCCCAGCAATGGCTCCTCACCACCTAGCAAGGCAGTTCTTGCAATCGCGTGCGATATGACGGGTGACGTAATTAGAAAGAGTACCAAAATGAACAAAAGCTTTAGTGCAAGTAAGAATGACCCGGACTGCATAATTAGTCCAACCAAAATAAAACCCAAACCAGCAGTCTCAATTACACTAGCTGCATGCATGCGTGTAAACACGTCTGGCATACGAATTACACCAAAAGCACCCACTGTAATAAAAAAAACTCCAACCAAAACCATAGAACCACTAATTATGTCCAGGGCAAGACCAAACACACCCGCACTAAATACATCGTTCATTACTGGAATCCTCCCTTTTAGCTCTATGCAAAATGTGTTCACTACGGAAGTATTTAAGGATAGCCAACGCGGCAACTATGTTTAAAAGAGCGTAGGTCAAACCTATGTCTGTCCATTCTGGTCGTTCTAGCAAAAAACCTGTTACTATCAATAATAGGATAGCAAGCGTACCTACAGCATTACCTGCAAGAACACGATCAAACAACGTTGGTCCCTTCACTGCGCGTACCACACATAAAGTCATAGCTAGAATGATTGCGAATGTTGAAACTGTGTATACATATTGCATTATGATTCACCTACTCTGTACATTCTAAAGCAGTTATTTTCGCATCCATAATACCTCCTTCTAGGTCATCACCTCCCCCCCGAACCAACGAATGAACCATAAGCTCTTGCCCGGTGATATCGATTGTCAGCGTGCCAGGTGTAAGCGTTATTGAGTTCGCAAATACTACCAATCCTAATGATGTTCGCTGACTAGCGCGTATCTTTACTGTATTGGGATTAATTGGAAGTTTTGGATCTATAATAATTTGTGTAACAATCCAAGCTGAATTCATAATCTCCTTCAAAAGCCAAACGAAATAAACTACGTAGCCTACCAATTGTCGCACAAAATGACCAGAAAGATCCAAGCCATTTACTACCTCTCTATCTCTCATCCTATTCACAATTAAAATACATAAAGCAGTTACAACGACTCCAATTGTCAAAAAGAATGTATCGTTATGGCCTGATAAGGCGAACCAAATAGAAAAAAAAATTATAGATAGAAGCAAAACACGTGACATGCGATAAGCACTCCATTCTTAAGGTCAATAATTCTTATATCCCGGGACATGGGGCTTTTTACTATTTATAATAGCTAATTGAAATTTGCTATAAATTTTAGTCATATTTAAAGTAGTTGAAATTCTAGAGGTTTTGTCAAGTTAAACTTAGCAAGTTTGGGAGGTTGTCGCACATAAATGCAGGAGATAACTTTCCTAAGTGTTTTCTCTGCAGCTAAGAAATTCTATACGCCTCTCAACTATGATCGCAAATGTGGCGTATTATGGCTTGAACTAATCTTTTATAAGAACAACAGAAGATTTAAAAGTAACCGTAGAAAATATTGACAAACGGTGAGTCTTATAGTTTTCCTTAGCCAATTTAATCTTAAGTTTACTTGTATCTATTTTTTGAACTTGCTTAAGTTATGGACACAGCAGACGTAAGTGCACGGATTGTTACTGGTTACGTAACTAATAATACGTTGGACGTAAAGGAACTTCCGATACTTATATCAAGCGTTTATAGCGCGCTATTACTTGCACATGTTAAAGTCACGAGTTCGGAATTCGACGAACTTATACCTGCCGTTAGCAAGGATCAATCTGTGTTTCCAGATTATATCATATGTCTTGAGGATGGCAAAGAATTTAAATCCTTGAAAAGACACTTGAAGACAAAATATAAAATGTCTCCTGAAGAATATCGAAAAAAGTGGAAGCTTGCTCCAGATTACCCTATGGTTGCACCCAATTATGCAAAAGAAAGATCACAATTAGCAAAAAAAATGGGGCTCGGCACTCGACGTGAGGTGTAAACATTGAAGAACGAGTGGGCTGTAATTCAAATACCAGCCAAAGCACAGTTAATTTTATATAGAAGATTATACCTTTAAAAAGAATAAGCTAACATGATTCTGTTGCCTCCTCGTGAATTCTGGTGATCATAGATCGCAATCCGTTAGCACGCTGGGGAGACAAGTGATCGTTAAGTCCCAGAGTATTAAATATTGCGCTTGCATCGATGTTTAAAATTTGGCTTGCACTTTTATCGTTGTAAATAGCGAGAAGAATTGCAATAAGCCCCTGCACTATGTGTGCATCGCTCTCACCCCGAAACCTATAAGTAGGGTCACTTATATCATTTTCTATCACATACTTTACAGATACCAGCCAAACCTGACTTGCGCATCCGCGAACCTTTGTTGCGTCGGTCTTTTCAGATTGATCTAATGGTTCTAGCGCACGACCTAACTCAATAATATACCGATACCGATCTTCCCAATCATCCAAAACTGTAAAATCGGTCATAATATCGTCTATAGACATTTAAAGCCCTCTGATTTGTACTTTTTAAATGCTTGCAAATTAATTATTTTTTATGCATCAGAACCATAAAACGCAGCAGTTTTATACTATAACTTCACTGAGATGTCACGAACACACCTCACTTTTGATTAACTTTAAAAAAAGTAAATACAATAAGTTCTTTGAAAAGAATTTTAACCAAGACAACTAAAATTTATTCCTGCACACTGAAAACGTGCTGGGATCAAGTAAAACAAGAGTTAGATCTAACATTTCTAGCAACTGTAGTTAAATATGCAGATAATGATTGCCGCGTAATTGCTTAATTCTTTTCCATGTTATATTTCGTTAAGGCTGAGAATAGGGTAAATGAAAAATATTAAGCCAAAATCTAACTGATATATTTTTCTAAAGACCATAGTGAAATGAAGATATCGACGTAAATAGATAATGGTGGAATTAATGCCAGGCTTGCTTACGCCGCGATATCGTCAAGTTTTGAGTGAAGATAGTCTTATAAATTTATGAAACGCAAGTATAGACTAATATTGGCTAACTGCAGATAGCATTGTATATCAAAGATTATGCTTAGCGCTCTTTCGGGGCATATCTGCTATTTTAAAGAAATGCAAGCGTAGTAATAACATTTACTGTGATGCAGTTAGAGCTGTTCAGCTAGTGTTGACCCAGCCTAATCCGCAATAAGGTGAACAGTGTGAAGATCATGAAGGTAAAATATTTCTGCTGGTACTCAACTTTTCTTTACCTGGAACGATTCTTTCTCCATGGATTGCTGCTCGCAGCATTCTTAATACCAATAGCTTGTTGTAGTGTTGGTTTTTATAAAGGTAATAACATCCTAACAACTTATGGTGATTGGCTTTGCAACTTTAGTCAATTATTTATAAGCAAAGCACACGCAGATCTAAACAGTAAGACGGTACAAAATTTTATCTTTACAGAAAGAAATGCTTTAAATGATTTAGAGCAAGGTCTTCTAGATTTTAAACGCTCTCGTTATGCTACTCTCGCGAAGATAAATAGAGCGAATGTTGAAATTGATTCGCCGTTGGTTTTGAAATATGCATGGCAAGCAAGATTCATTAACAATCAGCTGTTTCTCAGCGGACACATGCCAAGCGTGGAAGATCGAGATTTATTAGTAGGTGTGGCGAACACTGCTTTCGGTCAAAATCTAATCTTTGATAAAATTACAATCAAGCCAGGCGCACCGCCTGATTGGCTAGCAACAACAATTCTTGCTATTAATCATTTAGCTTTGCTTGAAGAGGGGGCAACATCGTTAAGAGGCACCACATTAAATCTATCGGGGATAGTGAAACATCAAGAATCAGTAAAAACTCTAAGTAGTTCTTTGCGCAACAAATTAAGTCCTTCCTTTGAATTAGAGCACGATATCAAATATGAAAAAGCAACAGTTGCTCTTGTGCGTCCATTCAAAAGCGTATTGGAGTTTCGTAACGGTGTACTTATACTTAACGGTCACGTGCCGGCCGAAGAATTAAAGAACGATATTCTTGCACAAATTAGATTGAATTATCCAGATGCCGTAGTCATAAACAGAATGGTCATTTCTGGTAAAGCGCCAGAAGGTTGGTTGAATTGCATTCTTGCTGGCTTAAATGGTTTGCTAAAGTTAGAGCAGGGTACGGTTACTATTGTTGATAGTAAATTAACTCTTGTAGGTCTTACGCGACAGGAGGAGATTGGCGAAGCTTTACCTAAACAGCTGCGAGCTGCGGCCAACCGTGCCTGTCAAGAAACAATTGACTTGCGCGTTGAGATTCCACCTGAGCCACTTCTTAAATGGTATGCTAAGTATCAGGATAAAGGTTTAACTGTTTCAGGTGAAGTTCCAGATTCTGGTGTGAAAGAAAAATTAACCAATTTAGCTAATCAGCTTTTTCCTAATGTAAAAGTTACTGCTGAGCTGCGCGTTAATCCAAGTCGCACTAGTAAGTGGCCTCAGGTTGCAGAAGTTGCATTACAATCACTTGCGAAGTTACGTCGAGGGGAAGTTCGCATTGTATCTCAAACCCTTATTTTAACTGGAGAGGCTAAAGACACTGCAGCTGAAACAGCTATACGTCAACAACTGAAATCAGGAATTCCTAAAGGATATATGGCTCACGCCTATATCCAGGTCAAGTCGGCTGCTATGCTTTGGGCAGAGCGGCAGGTAAAATATAGCGAGCAAAAAAACACACTTCATAACGAACTGCAGTCATTGAAGATCGAAAATAAAAAACAAGAAAGAGGCAACTCACATCAACCACTTATTTCAGAACAACCAGCTACCTTTATGCCGAATCAATCTAACATTCCAAACTCAGTAGGAATTAATGCAACTCACAATAAAGATCTAAAGCAGAATTTAAAAATGAAGAGGGAAAGGTGCGAGAGAGCAATCAATGATGCATTACGTAGCGATAATATATCTTTTAAGCTTGATGGCTTTCAAGTTACTATGAGAGATAAAGAAATACTTGACCGCTTTTTAATAATTAAACAAATTTGTAAAGGACACAAAATAAAAATTTCAGGACACACAGATTCCAGAGGGTCAAATTCTAATAATATGGTTTTATCTGAAAAACGAGCAGATGCTGTGCGTTCATATCTAGTGAGTATAGGTATACCAAAAACACAACTTATAACTCGCGGATACGGTGAGACACGACCACTATTTCCTAATTCGACTCCAGAAAATAGGACCAGAAATAGCCGCATAGAATTCAAAGTAATGACTGATTAAGGTAATAGCAGCTCTATATTAACTTGCAATGGATATTATATCATGTTTTTGTAAAGAATTTTGCACATAGACTGTTTTAAAATAAAATTAACTAATTTGTTAATATTACTTTGAAAACAAGCTGCCTGGAAATCAGTTAGTAAGTAGACAAGATAAACTGGCGTTTTGTGGCTATGTTAATTTTCAATACAGAAATTGAAACGATCGAAAAAAAGTCTATAAAATTAACGCATGCGAATTAGCCATACAGCAAAAATAATGGCCTTTTTACTTATGTACATAAAAATTCATTACTAATAATGTAGTAATGCAGCTTCATACTGTTATTTTGTAAAAAAATATTAAAAAGCATAGTTGCAACTTACAAGTTAATAATGAGTTAAGTCGTTAGCAAAGATTTGAGCCACAACGTAATTATAGCTCAAATGCAAATAAGTGAAAATCTTCATAACTTTCAATATTTTTATAAGATCTTCAAATGCTCCAATTTTAAAAAAGGTAGCAGCTGATGTGTTGCCTTATGGTAGTCAACACCTATTTATATAATCAAAAGAACAGATAAATATCAGAGAATAAGAATGTCTCGTTTAACTGCTGGTGCCTGTCCAAGGTCTTCATTATTTATTCCAATGCTGACCTCATATCGGACCCCCGGAAAGAATATGATATCCGCAGTTTTTAAATCACTACCACAAACCTTAGCAACCCGCTTTGGTGTCTGCGAACTTACAAACTTCAAAATTGTGCACATTGTTGTATCTCACAAATGCTTTTAAATTATAATGCGGACGCACGTACGTGAGACCAAAGCGTGCAAACATTTACATAAACGAAATATTCTTTTAATAGGTTAATAAATTATTTATTATCTTATATAAACCACGTGGTGTTGCTAAATTACAGCTCATGTTCAGTGTAGATCTCATTTCTACAACCACTTATCCAGGCAGTGCCGCCCGTCTTTATCCTCTACCTCTATAATCCATAAATCAGAATCAAATTGCACTTGCTGGTGCAGGAAATCGTCAACCTCTCTCTCTGTGATGATGTCATCTTGTTTGTGGGCCATCCAGGTTTGACTAGATGGTTGATCGCGAGAAACCGAGGGAGCTGGAATAAAAAGTTTCGCTGTTCCGTCCAAAAAATTGATTTTAACATAAATAGCACCTGCATCATCATTGCCATGCCTGAGTACAGCTGCATTAATAAGCTTAGTCTGGCACGCACGTAAAAAAGATTTAACCCAGATTTCTGATCGCAAACGCATGAACACCCCATATCAACCAGCAACTTAAATGCCACTATTTTGAAGAAGCATACTGTTGGATCACCTTTGCTTTCACCACCTCTTCTAGTTTCAGTATCAAATTATATGATATCCGTCCTTTAGCTGGTAGTTGGTGTTCAAGTTCAAACTGTTGAATTGCATTAACAGTAATAACATCAAGCTGACCAAAATTACGAAGATTTCCAAATTTGATTTGCTTGAGAAGCTTCTGTACATATTTTAATACAGTTTGTGCTTTATGGCTCAATTGAATCTTATGTACAGGTCGGGTTTCCAAAGAAGCACCAAGTAGAATTGCTCGTAATATCTCCTCGCTTACCTCGCCTGTAAGTGGTAATTGATTTTCAGCCTCATAGTCCATAATCGCAGCCCGTAAGTGTAGAGAAAGATTTCCATCAATTTTGCCACCGTAATATTTGTTTTCTTTAAGTTCACGCTGCACTGCACGCACCAAACCTGGTAATTCTTCAGCGTCAGACCGCATCAGATTTATTTTGGAATCTAGCCTATTTAAGGCGCGATCCACAATCATGCGATTATTATTATGGTCTTGTATGTAATTAAATGCCCGCGCTGCATTTTTAGTACCCTGCAACGCTAAGATGTTTATCAATACACCGAATGACATTGCCATGCACATAACTATGCCAATTCTCCGAACTCGTAGCTTCATGATACGCCCTCTAAACAGGTAATCATGATCTCAACTTTATCTTAAGCTTTTATTAATCGTAGAACTAAGAATCAGGAGAAATTCACTTTTTTGAAAATCTTCTAAGAAGGTTGATTTTTTTCTAAATCCCGAGCACTTTGAAGATTTCATAATTCCTAATTTGATAGAATTCAGACATTTGAACATGTAAAAGTGTAAACGCTATAGCCATAAGAAATAGGCATTACATATCTGTTATCCCGTATAATATGACGTCAATATCTACTATTAGTTGAGATAGCGATATTGTTTTATGTAAATTAGTGTTGTGTATATCATCCGTTAAGCCCGCAAAAAAGCATTTCTCATAGTAGACTTAAGTATAAATAGTTATCGTTGCTTTTGCTTCTCATTCAGAGGTTTCTTGAGAACAACGTTTAATGATAAATTTTAGATAATCTACACACAATCAGTCGCAAAGCTTACATCTGCCTGGCGTATAAGACTAATAGTCATTACTAAAACACAATGAGAAACCTATCTCTTATCTAGTTGGATTAGTTTGCAAATCGTAAAAAAAACAACAAATACCTAGCTTGCGAAGTGTTGAACATTTTTGCTTATTTAGAGTGCATATAACAAGATCAGCTGTTATATCAAATATTATAATGTAAATGTAACTCATGCTTCATGAAATAATCTTAAAATTATGGTATGCAATGTTAAATATCCCGTTAACGAAAAGTCCTATTTATCGTATAGTCTATGATCAGATGCCATGTGAAGCTGAGGGCTTCACCCAAATTAGGTAAGCAATATGTATGAGGATTTAAAACTCTACATCAATGGTGGATTTACATCAGGTGACAGTGGTGTAAGCGAGAGTGTAGTTAATCCATCAACTGAGGCGATTCTATCAACTGTCCCGTATGCGAAAAAAACTGAACTCGACCGCGCTTTGGCTGCAGCCCAAAAAGGTTTTACTAAGTGGCGAAAGATGTCAGCATTAGATCGTTGCCTGATAATGCGTAAAGCTGCAGATATTTTGCGCGAGAACTGCCATCATGTTGCTGATTGCATAACCCTTGAGCAAGGTAAAATCAACGCTGAAGCAAAGCTTGAAGTCCTTACAAGTGCTGAAGTTATTGATTTTTTTGCAGAGGAAGGCAAGCGTGCTTATGGACGAGTTATTCCTTCTCGAGTAGAAGGTGTGCAACAAATGGTATTGCCTGAGCCAGTAGGTATAGTTGCTGGCTTTTCTCCTTGGAATTTTCCCGTGAGCCAGGCAGCGCGAAAAATTGGTGGAGCTTTAGCTGCAGGTTGCTCCATCATAATTAAATGTCCAGAAGAAACGCCAGGTTCTCCAGTTGGCATGGTACGTTGTTTCCACGAAGCTGGCGTTCCAGCTGGTGTGATCAATCTCATATATGGTGTAGCGTCGGAACTATCTGAGTATCTAATACCCCATCCTGCAATTCGAAAAATCTCATTTACAGGTTCTGTTCCAGCAGGCAAACAACTTGCTTCTTTAGCCGGTGCTCATATGAAACGATCAACTATGGAGCTTGGTGGGCACTCACCAGTTCTGATTTTTGATGATATCGATGTTGATCATGTTGCAACTTTTACATCAAAGCTGAAATGGCGTAACGCCGGTCAAGTCTGCATTTCCCCAACCCGCTTTTTCGTACACGAAAAGGTCTATGACAACTTTATTTCTAAGTTTATAGATATTGCTCGGAGCCTTAGAGTAGGTGATGGGTTAGACCCAAACAGCCAAATGGGACCTCTTGCTAACCCACGTCGAATTGATTTCTTAGAATCAATCGTGAGTGATGCTTTGGATAAAGGAGCTAAAATTGAGGTGGGGGGCGAGCGCATTGGGACTTTAGGGAATTATTTTAAACCTACTGTTCTTACTAATGTCTCAAGAAATGCACGAATCATGTCTGAAGAACCTTTTGGTCCTGTTGCCGTAATCATATCGTTCAATGATATAGACGACGTTTTGGAACGCGCCAATGAACTGCCGTATGGACTTGCAAGCTATGCATTTACTAACAACAGCAAAAAAGCCGCAAAAGTCGCTGACGCGCTTGACCACGGTATGGTATCGATTAACCATCACGGCCTAGGTGTTCCAGAAACACCATTCGGTGGTTTTAAGGACTCAGGTTATGGACATGAACAGAGCATTGAGGGTCTACAAACATACATTTCATATAAATTTGTAAGTCACTTAAGATAAATATAATTTAATTTTCTCAGCTGTACCGTTGCTTCCTACCCATTAATAATACCAATTTAAGAGTAACGAAAAATGATGCGTTTGTTGATTACATGTCTGCTTTATAAGAGGCCTATACATACCTGGCTATACCGCAAAAAGTTTATATGAAAAAATTAATCCATCTGAAATACAAAATACCCATGATCAGCAGACACCGTAATAAACAAGCATACTATGAGCACCACGAAAAAAATATTACTAAGAAAAAGCACGGCTTCTGAAAATGAAGCTTCACAACCACCAAGTTGGCTAGCAGAATTCACAGCTAAGTCACCTTTATTACTTGACTGTGGCGAACAGATTGGACCTTTTGTTATTGCATACCAAACTTATGGATCATTAAATAGCAATCGTTCTAACGCCATCCTAATTTGCCATGCGCTAACTGGAGATCAACACGTTGCGAGTAATAACCCTATCACTGGGAGATGTGGTTGGTGGGAGCGCATGGTCGGTCCTGGACGGCCAATTGACACTAAAAGATACTTTGTTATCTGTTCTAACATTATTGGAGGATGTATGGGCTCAACCGGAGCAGCATCTATAAATCCAGAGACAGATAAACCGTATGGATTAGATTTTCCTGTACTAACAATCGCTGATATGGTTGACGCCCAAGTACGTCTTGTTGATCACCTTGGTATAGATGAACTATTCGCCGTTGTTGGCGGCTCCATGGGCGGCATGCAAGTTCTAGATTGGGCATCACGTTATAAAGACCGAGTATATTCGGCCGTTCCAATTGCAACGGCACCTTGGCATTCTTCACAAAACATCGCTCTTCACGAAGTCGGGCGTCAGGCTGTTATGGCAGATCCTGACTGGTGTAAGGGTAATTATCTAACAGAAGGACGCGTACCACGTCGAGGACTATCAGTTGCCCGTATGGCGGCACATGTTACTTACCTGTCTGAGCGAGCATTACAACAAAAATTTGGTCGCAACTTACAAAATCGTAAAAATCGATCTTTCTCTTTCAGCGCAGACTTTCAAGTTGAAAGTTATTTGCGTTATCAGGGCTCGTCTTTTGTCGATCGATTTGATGCTAATAGCTATCTCTACATTACTCGTGCTATGGATTATTTCGATTTAGCTGCAGATAATGGTGGTATTTTAGCAAATGCATTCCGCGGAACCAAAACTCGATTCTGTATTGTTTCATTTACTAGCGACTGGCTTTATCCAACACGGGAAAGCAAAGCGATAGTCCAAGCTCTTAATGCAGTAGCCGCCGATGTTTCTTTTGTAGAAATCGATAGCGATAAAGGCCACGATGCTTTCCTACTTGACGAACCTGAAATGTTTGCGACTATTGGTGGCTTTCTCAAGGCAGGAGCTCGAAGGCGCGGTATTTCCGAGTTGAAGGAGGCATGATCGTGAGACGACTGAATCTGCTGACCCGCAACCCAATTACCGCCGAATCTTATCGTGCAGATTACTTACTTATTGCAGAGATGGTCTCTAAAAACGCTCGAGTTCTTGATATCGGGTGTGGTGATGGATCTTTATTACAGCTTCTAAGTGATACGTGTGAGGTGGACGGTCGCGGAATCGAAATCGAGCCTGGTAAAGTCAATGCCTGCGTTGCACGGGGTCTGTCGGTGATCCATGGTGATGCGGATAATGATCTTAATGACTATCCTGCCCAGGCTTTTGATTATGTTATTCTCAGCCTTACAATTCAAGCTACTAGATATCCACGCAAAGTTTTAGAAAACCTGCTACGAATTGGACGCTATGCTATTGTTTCTTTCCCTAATTTTGGCCATTGGGAGGTCCGTATGAATTTGTTATTGTCTGGACGCATGCCACAAACTAGAAATCTTCCCGAGACCTGGCATGCTACACCAAACGCACACCTTTGCACTATCGCAGATTTCTCCGATCTATGTGAGGAAATTAACGTAGATGTGGAGAAGGCAGTTGCATTCAACACTTCTGGTCGACGTCTGCTTATAACTCGATTTATGCGTTTGCAGAATGTTCTAGGTGAAAAGGCTGTGTTTCTCTTAAAGGGAAGATCTTAAATAGTACAATACTTTAAGCAAAACTAAGACTTTATTATATGTAAAGTCATGTCTCAGCCATTAGTGTAAAAATTTTAGACTTAATGTGATTTTCTCAAATTATAATTACATTATCCGTTCCACATAAGCAACAAAATAAATTAGAATAAATGTGGTATCTACCACCTCTGTCAGTATAATTAGCATTCAATCATAACTGCTCGTCTATAAGGAAGATGTTAAGTGGCCGTGCTTGTACCTATTTCCTTCCAACTTAGTAAATCTGACACGAAACATGTAGTTACTAACAGTAAGGTTGATTGGGATTTTAAGATCTCAATTCACGCCCTAAGTCATAGCCATCTATTTTAGATGGAAACTATATGTTCACAATTATTATTTCTCCTATAGTTAAATGTAATGACTTTTTAGTTTCCTTAATACGATAGATATCGGTAAAATAAAAAAAGCTTATCCTTTTGATCACTTAGCGGTAGATGTGGTTAGCATATTCGATAAACTTAGAAAGTAAGGCATAATTATTTACTAATAAATAATTATAATTGAGATTTCAGTACTGCGCTAGTATAAATTTGTACTGCTTAATGCAAATTATTACGTCCTGTAATGTAATTTATATCCTAAGGCGTGGTTTTATCACATTAAAATTTATTCTAGCATTCTTATGTAGCTGTTCAATAATGAAACAATTGATTTTAATCTCGTGCAAAGAGCATGATATGTTCAGCATGATCAATGGATTGAAAGTAGCATGTCAAAATTAAAGATTGCTGTTATCGGTTCTGGGATAACTGGGTTAGCTTGTGCTTGGCTTTTATCAAAACGTCATAAAGTAACGCTTTTCGAACGCAATGATCGTTTGGGAGGACATAGCCACACCGTAAAAGTTTTATCACCTGATGGGCCAATAGATGTTGATATTGGTTTCATAGTCTATAACGAAGCAACTTATCAAAATTTAACCGCACTTTTCGCTCACCTCAGCGTTAACACATCTCGCAGTAATATGAGCTTTGCAGTGTCATTAGACAAAGGTGATTATGAATATTCGGGCAATGGAATATGCGGTTTGTTTGGGCAGCCCTTAAACTTTATCAATGGCCGCCACCTTAGACTTGTTTATGATATTTTCCGCTTCTTCCGAAATGTAGGAGCACTCAAAGTTAATTATTTAGATACGAGCCTTACGCTTGCCCAATGGCTTAATAAAACTGGCTATTCTAGAGATTTTATGCAGCGTCACATTTTACCAATGGGAGCTGCTATATGGTCTGTACCATCAGCGCAGATAATGGATTTTCCCATGACTGCATTTGCACGTTTTTTTCAAAACCATGGCTTACTAAGGATATTTAATCGCCCTAAGTGGCGTACTGTGACAAACGGATGCCAAAATTATGTTAAGAAAATCGTTGCCAATCTTGATTGTGAAATACGTTTAGGCTTGGAAATCCAGAAAATAACACGAAGCAGTGACAGTATTGGGGTATATTCCAATGCTGGTGTTATCGAGGATTTTGATCATTGTGTACTTGCTATACATGCTAATCAAGCTCTTCAAGTACTTAGTGATGCGGACCCTATTGAACACAGTCACCTTAGCGTTTTTAAATATTCGGACAATGAAGCAGTGCTTCATTGTGATCACCGTGTAATGCCACAACGTAAACATCTTTGGTCAAGTTGGAATTACGTCTCTACAGATATTTCGGAAAAGCCTAACATCACATATTGGATGAACAACCTACAACCACTGCCGACAAAACAAAACTACTTCGTTACGCTCAATCCAGTCCAGCAATTCTTAAATGATAGTATTATTGGACGGTATCATTATTCCCATCCGATATTTAACCGGGCTGCCATTGAAAGGCAAAAGTACTTATGGGAGTTGCAAGGTCGTCGTCGGACCTGGTTCGCTGGAAGCTACTTTGGGTACGGTTTCCACGAAGACGGTCTGCAATCCGGTCTTGCAGTTGCAGAAAGACTTGGCGGTATAGAAAGACCCTGGAAGGTGAAAAATCAATCGGATCGTATTCATTTAAAGCATTCTGTCACCCCTAAAACTATTTCGGAATCTTTCTGATGACTATTGGTGCAAAGATTTACTGCGGTAAAGTATATCACAAACGCTTGCGACCCAAAATGCACGAGTTGCGTTACTCAGTGTTCTCAATGCTAGTGAATGTGGATGAACTCAAATATATAAGTGATCACTCGTGGCTTTTTAGCTATAATAAACCGGCATTGTTTAGCATTTATGATAAAGACTTTGGCTATCGTGATGGCGTACCTATAGCGCAGTATGCACGTAAATTGTTATCAGACGCAGGTTTCAATACACGCGGATGTCATATATCGCTCTTGGCGTATCCGAGGGTTATGGGATACTCTTTTAATCCATTAAGCGTGTACTATTGCATGGGCAGTGATAATCATCTGCACGCCTTGATTTATGAAGTAACAAATACTTTTGGTGATCGTCAATGCTATGTGTTGAGCTCGGGACTGGTTCAAAATGGTGTATATTCTCACTCCTGTGCAAAGGAAATGTATGTGTCGCCGTTCACGGAGTTGACTGGCAAATACGGCTTTAGAATAACTATTCCGTCAGAAAATCTTTTAATCGGTGTAAACTTCCGAGATACTCACGGTCCTTTGATAAAAACATTTTTTCGTGCAAAAGCTAAATCATTTAATTGTAAAACGTTATTAGGCTTGGCCGCATATTATCCTATGATGACACTTAAAGTAATAACCGGTATTCACATCGAAGCCTTACAACTCTGGTTAAAGCGCATTCCAGCTACAAAGCGTCCAATGAGGCCTCGATGCGTTGTATCGTCACCTGAACATACTACTCGCAAAGGATAGCGCCTTGGCCTTAAAAATTTGTTGTATAACTAAAATTCAATCACATCTCAGCGAATTTAGAAGATTTTTCAATAGTGTAATCATCTGTATCTTCACTTCAGCTTTACGGAACCTTTGCTGTGGAAAATTAGAGGTCATACTTCCCTCTGGCACAAGAGCAATTGTTTTTGATAAACAAGTACACACTGGTTGCGATGTTGTGTTGCAAATGAATAATTTCGGCATCTTTTGGAAGTCAATAAGACGTGGAACAGTTGGTTTTGCTGCGAGCTACATAGACGGTGATTTTGAAGTCAACAATCTCGCGAATATTTTTCGATTTTTCCTTTTAAATAAAAAGCAGTTAGGAAATGCAGGCCGAGGCTTTTTCAAAACTCGTCTACCCGACAAATTATTTCATAGATCGCGAGTTAATACCCAACAGGGTAGTAAGCGCAATATTGCCGCCCATTATGATCTTGGAAACGCTTTTTATAACGAATGGTTAGATGATACCATGACATATTCGAGTGCTTTATTTAGCGGCAACCAGTCATTAGAACAGGCACAACAAGCTAAATATCAACGTATTGCAGATTTGGTTGGTGTTGCACCTGGGAAATCACTACTTGAGATTGGTTGCGGCTGGGGTGGAATGTCAGAAATGGCAGCAAAGCACGATTCCATCGTTACAGCAATTACGGTTTCGCGCCAGCAACTGGAATATGTTCGCGAACGTATCAGCCGGGCAGGATTGAAGAAAAAAGTTGATGTACGTTTTGAAGATTATCGTTGTTGTCGAGGAACATTCGATAGTATTACTTCAATAGAAATGATAGAAGCTGTTGGAGAAGAAAATTGGGACCTCTATTTCAGTACCTTAGCCGCACGCCTTAAGCAAGAAGGGCGCATAGTGATACAGGCTATCACTATTGATCCTGAACTTTTCAAAACCTATCGTAAAAAACCCGATTTCATACAACGTTTCATTTTCCCTGGTGGGATGCTTCCAACAGAACGAGTCTTGGCTAAGTATGCTAAAGCTGCTGGTTTAAAAATTATCCACCAAGAAATGTTTGGCCAGAGTTACACTCGTACTTTAAAAGAATGGCGAATGCGATTCCTTGACTCATGGCCGCGTCTTAAGAATATGGGATTTGATGAAAAATTTCGTAGAATGTGGTTATACTACTTAACATATTGCGAAGTTGGTTTTGAGCAGGGAACAGTAGATGTTGGCATATACGTTTTAAAAAAAACTACATCTGCTATGTCATCCTCCGAATCCTGTTCTTCACTATAACATCTTAAACATCACCACCGGCTGATCAGGTTAAAATATGTCACGACACACAAATCTCGCTCCGAAGCAAACAGCGTTTTCAATCCAAAACTTTTTTGAAGGAACAACTTATGCTTGGGGAATATTTGAGGATCGCTTTGGAAAAGTTAGATCACGTTCATCAGTGGTGATTAACGGTATTTGGTTAAACAATACCTTTACATTACAAGAAGAGATTATTTACGATAACGAACGTAAAGAAAATAGAACATGGCATATATTGTTTGAGAATCATGGTAAATTTACAGCTACATGCGATGATTGCATTTCTCAAGCAGTAGGTCGTACTCTCGAAAATGAAATTCTAATGCGATACCGTCTAAATCTCAAAATAAAAAAACGCTCACTGAAGGCAGATTTCTTAGATCGCATCATTAAAATAGATAATAGACATGCAGTAGGCAAGACAACAATGTTCAAATGGGGAGTTAAGCTTGGCGAACTATTACTTTTTTTTGAGAAAAGTTAGCTGCATATGATTAATTACATCTCTTTGAGAACAACTATTATTGTTTTGTAGTCGCTACTACCGTCTATATAAGAACGGTGGATCCATTGGGGCAGTATTTAGTAATTATGGCTGAAAAAGTCGGTTTTTGATTTTTTGAGATAAATTCGATCAAAGTCTATACCTGCATGAAACAAAGCTTTTCTCTCAAAAAAACTCTATAATCAAAAGCAGCTTTAAAAGCTCTGTAACAGCGGAAGCAGTAAAATTCGTCCTTATGTATTATTATTGTATAACCCCAGTCTCTCTGAGGCGGTGCAATAATGCAAAACCACCTGATGATTGATACTAAGTCTTAATTATATTGCATCTGAACCACATGCATCACAATAAGCCTACAATAAAACATTAAACGATTTAAATCTATTGTCATTAATCTTAAGTACTATATTATCGGATTTTCTATTTCCTGAATGCACTAAATTTTCAATTTTGCAACACATCTTTTTAGACTGCTCTAAATATACTATCAAAGTGTGATATACAGTTCATTAGTGGAGTACGATGAAAGAGGTTTATTCATCATCAGATGGTTCCAAGAGATATAAATTTGGCATACAAATCCCATCTCAAAAAAACTTTTACTTTTATCAATAAGTTAAAAAATATCATAAGTGATTATCAGGCAGAGTTCGAATTTGAACGGTTCTGTTTAAGCTGATAGGATATTATGCATAGGTACCGTATAATATCTGCCGCGGCATGTGTATCTTAATAAGAAAGGCAAGTCATGAACCATTTTCGTGCTTTGCGCCGCAAGTCTGTCGATGTCGATATCGGTGGTCTGATAATTGGGAGTTCAGCTCCCATTATAGTACAATCTATGACGAATACAGATACAGCTGATATAAGCCAGACAGTTAATCAAATTACACAACTAGCGAATGCAGGCTCTGAATTAGTACGTATTACTGTTGATCGCAACGAAGCGGCAAAAGCAGTTCCCCATATCCGTGATCAACTTGCCAAACGTAAAATCGTTATTCCTATAGTCGGTGATTTTCATTATAACGGGCATACGCTCTTGAAAGAAAATCCAGCCTGCGCGGAGGCGCTAGACAAATATCGAATTAATCCTGGCAATGTTGGTTTCAGGAATAAGAAAGACCTTCAATTCTCAGAAATCATAGAAAAAGCATTGGAATATAGAAAGCCAGTGCGCATTGGTGTTAATGGGGGATCGCTCGATCAGGCACTTCTAACACATCTTATGGATAAAAATGCTAGCTCATGTAATCCACAGCCGGCACGAGTAATCGTGCATGAGACAATAGTACAATCTGCCTTACTTTCGGCAAAACGCGCTATAGAGCTAGGCTTAGTTTCGAACCGAATCATCATTTCTGCTAAAGTATCTGCAATCCAAGATTTAATCGCTATAAATTATATGTTAGCCCAGCGTTGCGATTTCGCGCTACATGTTGGTCTGACAGAAGCTGGAATGGGATCTAAAGGTATCGTGGCATCTTCTGCAGCGATAGGGATTTTATTACAGCAGGGCATTGGCGATACAATTCGCTATTCATTAACGCCGTCCCCTGGAGAAAATCGTACTAAAGAAGTACATGCAGCACAAGAGCTATTACAAACTCTAGGTATTCGTGCATTTCGACCCACAATAACTGCTTGTCCCGGATGTGGACGCACAACGTCAGAAATTTTTCAAAAACTTGCTAAAGAAGTTCAGGATATGATTCGTGACCGAATGCCTAGCTGGAAAAATCTATATCCCGGCGTTGAGACATTAAATCTAGCTGTTATGGGCTGCATTGTAAATGGTCCAGGCGAGTCCAAACATGCAGATGTCGGTATATCATTACCTGGAATTGGTGAACACCCAGCAGCTCCAGTGTTCATAGATGGAAAGAAAGCTACTACTCTGCGTGGTTATAATATTACTACAGAATTCAAAGATATTATTGAACGTTACATTGAGAGGCGCTTTGAAAAAAAATAACCTCACTAAGTTAGTTATTATTAGCAATAAGATAGTCAAAATACGACTGTCAGATGAAATTAAAAACCTTAGTAGCTTAAATTCTTTAAAATTTTTATTACGTTTACATATCTTTAGTCGAATCGTTGTGGAATAACCTCCTAACAGAGGAGGAGAGTGTCGCATGTTCATGAGCGTTTCTGAAATAATATCATACCAATATAACTATTCTGAGTTAGCTGGAAACCGTGTACTAATAACCGGGATCAGTCCAGTATGCGGCTTAGATATTGCAATGGCCTTTGCTAAGCACAACTGTAGTCTAGTTTTACAAGTTCCAAATCCCTGTCCAGAGACAGATGCTATATTACAAATGGTTGCGGAAATAACACCCAATATCAGCGCTTACCATGATCCTATCACTAACTCTGAAAGAGCTATTCGGTTCGCTCAAAAGGCAGTTCAAACTTACGGTGGCATCGAAACAGTTATTAACTTTATCCCAATTGACTATAACAATCTAAAAGCTTCTCTAACAATAGAGCAAATTGAAACTTTTCTTCATGATTCTATGCAGATAGCAAACCAAGTCACTCGAGTTACTGCAAACCGAATGGGATTGACTTGGTTCCATGGCTCTATTCTCAATATAATGCGTTTACCAAAACCTAAATCAAAAGCTGAAATAGCTCTTGCAGGAGTTGCACGTGCAGCGCTAGCTTCAATGACGGTATTAGAAGCAAGCAATTGGGCTGAACAAGGTGTTCGGATCAATGCAGTAGCCCCTCAAAACAACCTAACTAGCAGCACTTTAAACTCAGATGATTGCCTTTACACGAAATCTGACCTAGTAAAAATCGCTGTTTACCTTGCCTCTGCAAATAGCAGAGGCTTATCTGGATATGTGTTCTCATACCAAGATAGTGATATAGAATACACCCTATGATAGCTGAGTTATTTTTTTAATTTATTATGAACACTAAGACTTTAGATGAATAAATATATCTAAAGAAAAGAGTATGTAACAATTGTTTCACGCGTAATTTTCTCTAAAGTACCGAAATAACTATAACTATAATAATATGCTTACAGAAATCAACTACCGTTACATTGTTTAAACTTTAAACCATCAAAATATAAAACCAGTTCTATATTTAGCCAAGCGCCCTGATTTAAAGTTATAGTACATCAGGTTTATTGACTAGTCGCTTACAGGAATGAACTCACTCATCATAACTTTTACAGATTTTAATAATTATCATTAGGTCATATAAGACTGAGTTCACGGCAAAGACTTTATTATCTAATGATTATTAAAACTAGTCAAAGGTACTACAGACGCTATTTTATGCCTAAGACAGCTTTTTATAAATCATTTTATAAGTCAATCGACGTGACCTTAAGCCTGTGTATTAAAAAATACTATACCATCTAGTTAGAGACTGGTGAATTACATGCTACTAAAATTAGAATTCCATAATACTTATATGAACTTTCCAACTAAAGAGGAGCACAGGCCTTTCTTAACCATAAACATTCATTCTCAGATAATCCATTCTGCGATATTTGGCTATAAACTTTTTGGTGATAAGTATTAATCCAATTAAGTTCATCCATTGTGAGCATTGGGAGTATTATTAGACGACGATCTATAGGGACTAGGGTTAGGTTTTCAAATGCCATCATGAGATACTCTCCATTCGAAGATACCTCGTGCTTTCTCACAAGCATTAAATTTTCAATCCTGATACCAAAGGCGCCTTCTTTGTAATACCCAGGTTCATTTGATACAATCATTCCTGGCAATAAAACTTCCTCAGAACGCTTCGAAATAGATTGTGGACCTTCATGAACCGATAAGTAACTACCCACACCGTGACCTGTGCTATGGGAAAAATCGAGTCCTACGCGCCATAATGCCTGTCTAGCGAAAGGATCAATATCAACTCCGCGCGTTCCAGCTGGAAATACTAGAGATGCAACTGCAATATGACCTTTTAGCACCCTTGTAAAACGGTCACACATCTCATAAGTCGGCTGACCTATAGCTATAGTTCGGGATATATCTGTTGTACCGTCATCATATTGAGCACCAGAATCGACTAGATACAATTCACCACAGAAAAGTTTGCGATTGGTCTTAGTAGTTACTCGATAATGAACTATTGCTCCATTAGGGCCGGCACCTGAAATTGTATCGAAACTTATATCACGCAAGCAGCCGCTCTCTCGTCGAAATGTTTCAAGCTGCATCGCAGCGGAAATCTCATCAATTTCACCAAGTATAGCCATACTATCGAGCCATGCGAGGAAACGACAAAATGCAATTCCGTCACGCATGTGCGCCGAGCGCGTACCTTTAATTTCTATGTCATTTTTGACAGCTTTTGGAAGCAAGCAAAGATCTCTTCCATAAATAACCTCTGCCTTTTTAGAAAGTTTTTGTGCAATCCAGACTGAACAACTTTCAGGATCAATACGAATCGTATTGTTATTTTCAGCCAGATTTTTGAGGCGTAAACTAAAAATTTCGCTATCATCTCTAAAGAAGTTGACTAATGGCTTTAGTTGTGTATGCACAAAACCACTTACTTTATCTTCATTGATAAAAAGCTCTGGTTTTTTTTTAGCATTCACTATAAGAAAACACAGCGCTACTGGATTGTGAGCTACATCACTACCTCTGATATTCAAAAGCCAACATATGGATTCTGGTGCGGTTATAACCGTTGCATCCTGCTCAGCTAACAAAAGATCTTGTTGCAAAGCTTTAATTTTATCTGTTGCAGACACACCAGCATATTTCATAGGGTGAATTTTAACAGGGCCACAAGGCGGTCTGGGCTGCTCGTCTCCCCATACTAGATCAACTAAGTTATCTTTGAAAGGTACAAGTTCTATACCATTTATATTTAAAATTGCTTCGATCTTTTTTATTTCTGCTAGTACATGAAGCCAGGGATCAAATCCAACTCTTAGACCCTTGTACTGCAGGTTTTCAATGATCCATTCTGCAGGTGATGATTGCGAGACACTACAAAGATTAAATAATTCTTCCGGCACCTGTTCTTTTGCTTGCAGTGTATAACGTCCATCTATGAAAATTGCTGCTTTTTCAAGACCAATTACAGCAAAACCAGCAGAACCAGTAAAACCGGATATCCATTTTAGTCGTTCCTCATAGGCTGGGATATATTCATTACTATGCCTGTCACCATGCGGAATAAAAAATGCACCTATATTTTTCTTTAGCATAAGAGCGCGTAATGATTTTACTCTTCCATAAAGTTTTTTGCTGTCATCGATAACATCAAATGATTGGTACACAATATTTCCCTAGTTCTTTTCATATCAAAAGAATAAATTGTCGCACTGCTGTCAAA
Source organism: Hyphomicrobiaceae bacterium (assembly GCA_013214245.1). GTDB lineage: Bacteria > Pseudomonadota > Alphaproteobacteria > Rhizobiales > Hyphomicrobiaceae > Tectiglobus > Tectiglobus profundi. The sequence continues at coordinate 58,375 of JABSQE010000011.1, read as the reverse complement.
TCATGACTTAATAACTCTTAATTCCATTTCAATATGTCTTAACTGTCACAGCTAGCTCATAGCACTGCCTCTTAATATAATTTGATTTACATCAAATTATATACTAATTTTGTACAAACTTTTCAATGTTTTCACTTATCAAGTGTAGAGTAGAGATAACTAACAGAACCTTTCTATTCAGAAAAAGCTACTTTCAAACCACCACATAAAACTTTCCGAAACCATAGTATCAGCTATTTTTGAAATAAAATAAAGTAAGGATAAAGACGCCTACTTTTATCTAGTCCTAATCTTAAATACATCAGCAGCACAAATTAACAATAAAGAAATTTAAGTTTTTTTACCATATTGCAATCAAGGCGTAGCTTAGTAAATTTGTCTAGTTGGCAATGGTTCACCGAATAATCTATTTAAGGCGTTCGCATTATTATACTAAACTCACCTTGCAACGAAAAAATAATCGGAGATCAGCAATTTAGCTAGTAATAATAGACCTCTGCCAAGAATGCTAAGCGGGTTTTAAATAGTTAATTAAGAAATGCAAACTATTTATAGTTATAGCTCGCACAATCAGATTTGTTCACAAGAATTTCACTTGAACGTCTTATTCTATTGCTTAAAGTTGGATGGGTACTGAAGAGGTTAAGGATTTAGCTTTATTTTCAGTAAAATTAACACGCAGTAAAACGGGTGTTCGATAAATCTCAAAGCTTCGGCATTGTATAAGTCTACGTTGCAACGACGTTGTTAAATAAATTTTAATTACCAACACTCAATAGCTTGCGTTCTCCAACTTCGCGAGTGATTATCATCCTATCTACTATTGTTAGAATTAGCATGATATTCTTTCTTACCGTTGATATAAGACGTTAATTTCAATTTTTTTGCTGTTAGCCGACCCATAGCAGAAACCACGGCATAAGCATGAAAAATTAAATCTCTGCGATTAGAAATCAATGATACTTGCGAATTTAAAAGCTCTTGTTCGGCGTCTAAAACATCTAAAAGAGTACGTTGACCCACCTTTTCTTCTTCTCTAACACCGGACAAGGCTAGACGATTTGCATGAACCTGTGCAGTTGTAGAAACCAATTGTGCCCGTGAAGCACTCAACTTCGCCCAAGCGGTCATGGCACTTTCTCTCGCTTCATTTCGTGCCTCTTGTAGTAACCTCATACTCTGCACATGCTGATGCTTGGCCTGGCGCATACGTGAGCCTATAATGCCTCTTTGATATATAGGTACAGTTAATAATCCGCTAATAGCTCCAGTTCTGTCTCGATTTTTCGTCTGAAATTCATCCACTGTATGATTAACCGAATACTGTGCTTGAATATTAAATGTTGGTAGCCTTTCACCGAATATCTCCTTTGTATTGTAAAAAGCCACCTGTTCATTATAAAATGCGGCTAATACCTTTGGATTTTTAGTCTCGGCGTTCTTTTGGACTTCAACAATCGTTTTTGGTAATAGAGTGTTAGGGGATTGCGGACTTTTTAAGATTCGGGGAGGATATCCTACAACTTTTATGTAGCTTGCTCGACTAGATTTCAAATTTGCTTTCGCTAGCTCAAAATTTGATATAGCCCGTGCGCGTCGAGCACGAGATTGTGCTATGTCGGTATTAGTGACTTCACCAGCTAAAAAGCGATCTTTAGTAGCTTTTAGATCTTTAGTCATAATACGAATATCATTTTTTCGAAGTTTTAAAATAGCAGTATCGCGAAAAACATCAATATAGGCTTTCACTGCATTGAAAAGAACTGTTTGTTCCGTAGCGCGCAACATTTCACGACCGGCTAATACGTTTGCCTCAGCCTTGCTAACCGCATTCTGTGTGCGGAAACCTCTAAAAATTTGTTGGTTTAAGGTCAAACGATAATCTGCAGAGTAAGTCGATCCCTTGATAATATTAGCAGAGCCAAGTTGATCTATCTCTGACTGCAAACTTTTTGCAGTTGCAGATGCCTCAAACCGTAAATCAGGGCGATAATTTGAAAAAGCTTGATTTACAGTCTCACCTGTTGATTGAAGTCTCGCACGCTCTGCGTCAAGCTTAGGATTATGATGATATGCGTATGAAAGTGACTGATTTAGTGTCTCAGCGGTTGCCGAAACACTCAACGCCTCAAAGTAAAGAACAAAACTAGTAATAAGCAAGCAACTCACCTGCCTTTGGAATTTAAGCACAGTGCATATAGTTGCCATAATTGCCCCTGTTCGTCAAAAACAGTCAAAAAAATTGCTCTCAATGGTTAACCTACAACCTCAATAGAATTCAAATATGAGGTAATAGCTTTTAAATAGTGTTTATGAAATATCATGAGCAACTAAATTTTTAAATGTTTTAGATTAGGAAAATTTGCTTTAATCAAACTGCGTTGCAATCATCACACAATCTTACCAGTTCAGACATCTATTGAAATGTCTTCCGACACATGTTTTCAATTAAATGAGAAAGCCTTTACATTGAACATACTAAGCGTAGGTTTCATTTCAGCAAATGTTTTAGAAGTTAAACTAAACTCTATTCAGTCTCATATTATTATGCACGGAACTAATTAATACGAAGCAATAAGAAATTACTTAAATGCAGGATAGATTTAAACAATAAAATGGCAACTTACAATACAGAGTTAAAAGTTGTAACAACAGTTGTAGCATTGCACTAAAGCCCAGTCCCAAAGAAAGTCCTCATTGGAACTTCCAATAAGGACTGCGACTGGTGTTAGTTGTCAAATTAGTGTGATTAAGATCATTGCACAGCAGGTAAGGGCGCGGGGCTGTCGCTTAACGATCTCAAGTAAATTAAAACGCTGGCAATGTCTTGCTCTCGCCGCAATCCCCCGAAAGCCATTTTTGTACCTTTAAGCCACTTTTTCGGCTTGTGTAAAAAGAGTGCAAGTTTCTCATAAGTCCAATTACCCCTCTTGCCTAATATTGCATCAGAATATTTAAAGCCTTCGATACTGCCAATATCTCTGTTAACAATATTCCACAAGTTAGGTCCCATGCCGTTTTTTGCACCTTGTTCCGGGGTGTGACAGGCACCACATTTTTTGAAAACCGATGCGCCAGAGTCTACTGAAGCGGTCTGCATTAGAGTTGCAATTTTCATAAAATCGAGACCTGCTGATATTGATAAAGCATTATGCTTACTGGACTTGCCAGTAGCAGCCAAATCTACAGGCAACTTATATCCCACTTCATCGCCTTCCAGATAGGAGTTGTTCGGCGATATATGAACGATTTTCTGACCCGTAAAGATAACAAGAAACGCTGCAAAAAACGCTGCTGCGATTTTGCCAATCTCCCAACAGTTAATCATAGACGTCTCTCCATTTATTTGTATTTACAATTTGATGTTGGATAATTTTGCATTCATCAATTACTTTTTTTACGATTTGTAACAATTACCACTATCTTCGCAACTTACAACAAGGTCTACTGTCATAGTAACAAAACATTAACGAGACCTATTGTCACCAATCCTGTAGTGTTTATATGCCATAAGTTTTGAAAAAATTTCTTCTATCAAAGTTAAATGTTTCTAATTCAGCACTCGCTGAACAGAACATCTAGAGGAATATAACACTCATAGCAGGAGTTAATGGCACAAGATTTATGACAACATTGAAGTGCTTTTTCGATCTGATATTATTACTCTATCCTTAATATTTTTGCTTTTTAAGTGTTTGCACTACTTCAGCCTATTTCCTAGGAGGGCGAAATAAATAGCAAAATATATACGTTAGTTATCAACTTACATAGTTCACTTTGCATGCTTATTCTCACAATCTATCCAATTTGAATTTTAAAAATAAATGTTCTACTAAAGATATATATATTTTTTCTAAAGAACATTAATAAAGAAAATAGAACTTCCGAATTTCATTTTCTCTAGGGAAGTTTATGAAGTCAGAGATAATAAAATTCTAGACATCCTATTCTTTTGAGAATTGGTGCATCCCCTCGCGACTAGGAAACACAACATGAACAAAATCTTAATTATTATTCCCGCACGCATGAAAGCAACCAGACTACCAAACAAACCTCTACTTGATATACATGGAGAACCCATGATAGTACACGTCTGGCGAAGAGCAACGGCTTCTAATGTTGGTCGTGTTGTGGTGGCAACGGATACTGAAGCTATTGCCAAAGTTATCAGTGCTGCGGGTGGAGAAGTGGTTGTCACATCAGAAAGACATACCTCAGGAACTGATCGCGTTTTTGAAGCCGTTAATAAAATTGATCCGGATTCACAAGCGAAAATTGTGGTTAACCTGCAAGGTGATCTGCCAGTTTTTGACCCTCCGCTTATTGCTTCCTGTTTATCCCCTTTAAAGGATTCCGCAGTGGATATAGCTACACTGGCGTCTGAAATAACATTTAAACGCGAAAACACCACATCAAATGTTGTAAAAGTCGTTGGAACCACCTGTGGAACCAGCATACAAAACACACTCAGAGCACTCTATTTTACTCGTGCAACAGCCCCTTATGGAAAGGGATCATTATATCATCACATCGGAATCTATGCCTATAAACGCAAAGCTTTAAAACGATTTTCTATGTTTAAACCTTCAACACTTGAATTACGTGAAAATCTTGAACAATTGCGAGCCTTAGAAAACGGTATGCGGATCGATGTTGCGATAACTAACACAATTCCATTAAGCATTGATACACAAGCTGATCTTGAACATGTGAGAGAGATTTTTTCTCATCCACGATGAAATGATAATTATTAAAATTCATTAAAAGTTCATGGATTTACTCTAACAATATAATTTTTTTAACACATTGATAGGGAATTACAAAATATCTGGTGAGATGGATGGCTAAATTACTTAATAAGAAAATAGCTTATCAAGGTGAAACTGGTGCTAATTCGTACGTCGCGTGTATCGAGATGTTTCCTGACCTGAAACCTCTCGCATGTGCCACCTTTGAGGATGCAGCTCTTGCAGTGAAGTCGGGTGATGCCCACTGTGCTATGATCCCTATTGAAAACACGCTAGCTGGCCGTGTAGCTGACGTACATTTACTTTTACCAAATGCAAATTTGCAGATTATTGGCGAACTGTTCTTCGCTGTACATCTGCATCTTATGGCACCCTACGGTACATCTCTTGATAAAATCTCTGACATTTACAGCCACGTCCATGCCTTGGGACAATGCCGTCAGGTAATTCGTAGACTGAAAGCAACAGCGCATATTTCCGGTGATACGGCTGGAGCTGCTCGCCAGGTTGCTGAATGGAATGATTTGTCTAAAGCAGCCCTTGCACCTGAAATAGCCGCTGATATTTATGGTCTTAATATTCTTGAACGAAGTGTCGAAGACAAAAACTACAACGTCACGCGCTTTATAATACTGGCGATGAATTCTGATGACTCAAGCCCAGATGGAAAGCCGTATATAACTACGTTTATTTTCCGTATTCGAAACGTGCCTTCTGCGCTTTACAAGGCTTTAGGTGGATTTGCTAGTAACGGAGTTAACATGACTAAATTGGAAAGTTATCAAGTAGGAAGATCCTTCAACGCGACTATGTTTTACGTTGATATTGAGGGCCATCCTAGCGACTATAACGTCAAACTTGCACTTAAGGATCTTTCTAGTTCCACAGTAGAGTTTAAAATGTTAGGCACATACAAAGCTTGTCCTAAACGGACAATAATCAGCAATAGTTCAGAATTGTGTAAATAACAACTCTTAACTATCTAACCAAGTCTCATTGCTTAAAACCCACCGAACTTACATATTCCACATAATTATAGTTTCAAAGCTTGATATCACAATGGATAAGAGAAAACGTACTGTAAATTAGTAGTGATAACACTGTTTGTTGATAAAATTTCTGGACGAGTTTCATAAACGTTTTAAAAAGAGAAAATTCGCGCGATATATGAAAAGCATTTTGAATTACAATACGCGTGTGTGCTATTCAAGCTAAAATCAAAAACATTTGACAAATGCGTGAATTAATCGCAACAGCTTACTACTAACAGTTAAGCATACATAACCTCTTGATATTATGGAAATCTGCTATCTTTTAGTGGTTAAAATTTGGAGCATTATTTTCACTTTAAATACAATAAATTAAAATAATTAATATTCATTTAGGAGCTAAACTCAACCAAAACTGATTTTTAAGTGCTGTTAAATAATAGAAACGTATGGGTTACTTGTTTTATTGAGTTGACAGCTAAGATAACCAGCTTTTTAGTAATAAATCTTGATGCTACACATATCACTGCACGGCTATGATGCATTCCTGCACCATTGATAACTTGAATCATTTTTCTAGCAGAATAATTGATGATTGATACACATAACATCAAAGCTAATATACCTCGCCTTGAATGGACAGAAGCTCGACGTATTGTTATAAAAATTGGATCAGCACTCCTTGTTGACTGCAATAACGGAAAGCTTAAATTAGCATGGCTCAATTCTATTACTGATGAAATTTTAAAGCTTCGAGCCCAGCATAAGGATGTTGTGGTAGTATCCTCAGGTTCAATTGCTTTAGGCCGCAACTTGATTGGTCTACCTCCGGGTCCATTAGAATTAGATTACAGTCAGGCCGCAGCAGCAGTTGGCCAAATTAGCCTAGCACATGCGTATCAGGATGTTTTTCATCAACGCGGTATGGTAGCAGCACAAATTTTGCTAACTCTAGATGACACTGAAGAGCGGCGACGATATCTAAACGCGCGTTGCACAATAGAGGCATTACTAGATCGTGGTGTAGTGCCTATCGTAAATGAGAACGATACGGTTGCTACAACCGAGATTCGCTATGGTGACAACGATCGCTTATCCGCTCGTGTGGCGAATATAATAGGTGCTGATTGCCTTGTCCTACTCTCCGATATCGATGGATTATACACGTCCCCATCCTATGTAGGACAATCATCATGCAGAATTGATGAAGTCCGTGAAATTACCCCGGAAATTGAGGCTATGGCGGGCTGTTCAGGAAATACCATTGCTAGAGGCGGTATGGTTACCAAACTCGAAGCAGCTAAAATTGCTCTAGCAGCTGGTACTCATATGGTTATTTCTAGCGGTCGTGTGTTGCGACCACTCAAAGTATTAAGTGAAGGTGGTCCATGCACATGGTTCATAGCTCAATCTGATCCTGTAACGACCAAAAAACGTTGGATTTCTGGCTTACTTAAACATGCAGGATACATTCATATCGATAAAGGAGCCGAGCGCGCTTTGTTAGAAGGAAGAAGCCTTTTGCCAGCTGGAGTTAAGCGTATAGAAGGATGTTTTGATCGAGGAGATGTTGTCGTAATAAAAAGCATCGCTGGTGTAGAATTAGGGCGTGGGCTTATCGCATATTCGAATATAGACGCAAAACGTATTCTTGGAAAGAAGTCAACTGAAATTGTTGGGATTCTTGGCTACAATGGACGCTCAGAACTGATCCATCGAGATGATATGGCTCTTATGAGAAAGAGTGTAAAATGAATAATTCTGAACAACTTTCTGGCAAAACTAAAAGTGTCATGAACTCTATTGGAGAGAACGCTAGAATCGCTGCCGAGATTTTGGCTACTGCCTCTAGCAAACAAAAAAACACCGCTCTTCTTTCTATGGCAGAAATTCTACTTGATTCATCAGATACGATCATTGAAGCAAATAAACTCGACTTAGACACAGCTCACAAAAAAGGTTTGTCAGCTTCTTTTATTGACCGGCTAAAATTAGACAAAAAAAGAATTGAGAGTATCGCCTCTGGTTTAGTAACAATAGCAAAGCTCGATGATCCAATAGGCATCACTTGCGATAAATGGGAACGTCCCAATCAGCTTAAATTTGAACGTGTACGCACACCTATTGGTACTATTGGCATCATATATGAAAGCCGCCCTAACGTCACGTCGGATGCTGGCGGACTTTGCTTGAAGTCAGGAAATGCCTGCATTTTACGTTGTGGCTCTGCCAGCGTTTGGTCCTGCCGAGCTATACAAAGATGTCTCGCATTAGGTTTAAAGATATCAGGATTACCAGATCACAGCATTCAACTTGTGCCAACAACAGATCGCTCTGCAGTTGGAGAAATGTTACGTGGATTAAATGGTGCAATCGATGTAATAATACCACGGGGTGGCAAGAATCTTGTGAGCCGTGTACAAAAAGAAGCTCGAATACCAGTATTCGCACACCTTCAAGGCATATGCCATATCTATTGGGATCGCGAAGCCGACATCGAGAGTGCATTACCTGTAGTAATAAATTCTAAAATGCGCCGCACCGGAATTTGTGGGGCCGCCGAAACATTACTTATTGATAAAGAGACACCATACAATTGCCGCTCAGTTATAATTAAGACTTTGATAGATTCAGGATGCGAAGTGCGTGGTGATGAGACCGTGCTCGCCATTGACGATCGTGTAAAGCATGCCAATCTTGACGATTGGGGAACGGAGTACTTAGATAAAATCATTTCGGTTAAAACCGTGAATGGTGTTAACGAGGCAATAATGCACATCGCTCAATACGGTTCGCGACACACCGATTGCATTCTTACTGAGTGCTACAAAACAGCCGAACTATTTCTCAAAAAAGTCGATTCTGCAATCGTATTACACAACGCCTCTACGCAGTTTGCAGATGGTGGTGAATTCGGAATGGGTGCAGAAATTGGAATTGCAACAGGTAAGATGCATGCTCGCGGGCCAGTTGGTGTTGAACAATTGACAAGTTTTAAATATGTCGTTCGTGGTTCAGGTCAGATCCGATTAGAATAGTAATAGCTAGATAAAGTTAAAATCAATGACCCGCAATATCTTGTACAAATCTTATTCAACTAAGTTTGGAACACTCAAGGCAAAACCACCATTAGCTTTTGCGGGCCAACGTATTGGACTTTTAGGAGGATCTTTCAACCCACCGCATGCTGCACATATATTAATTAGCAATACCGTTTATCGCCGACTAGGATTGGATGCTGTCTGGTGGATAGTTAGTCCTGGTAATCCACTCAAATCCCACCATGAACTAGAATTATTTAAAAATCGTGTAGACCTTTGCAGGACATTAGCTTCACATCCAAAAATAAAGGCTACATCTTTTGAAGGTAATTTATCCACTCCTTATTCAACGGTGACTATATCCTTCCTGAAACAGCGCTATCCTGCTGTTAAGTTTGTGTGGCTTATGGGGGCAGACAATCTAGCTACTTTTCATATGTGGCATGATTGGGAAGGTATAGTTCGTAAAGTACCAATCGCAGTTGTTGGTAGGCCTGGCTGGCATCTACAATCTCTAGCAGGCCAAACTGCTAAATTAATGGCACGTTATTACATACCAGAATTCAAATCGCAGGTTTTGATGGCGAAGCAACCGCCAGTTTGGACATTTTTGACAGGAAAGCAATCCGTTCTTTCCTCAACGATAATTAGAATGAAGCGAGGCGGCATGCTTATGAATAAAACCTCTTAGGCTATAAGGTATCTAGGCTCTAAATAAGTTTTAAAACCGCTTTTGAGACGATATAATTGAAAATTACAAAAATTATTTATAACTTTTCCATGTCACTATAACTTGCGAACCGACATGGACGCGATTGTACAGATCAGCAATATGCCTGTTGTGCATTCGAATGCAACCCTTAGAAATGGATCGACCTATGCTTGACGGGGAGTCTGTACCGTGGATTCGATAAAGGCTGGAGCCGAGATACAAAGCTCGATTTCCGAGTGGATTACGCGGATGTCCACCAGAAACAAAATCTGGCAATCTCGGATTTTCAGCCCGCATTTCAGATGTTGGCGTCCAAGGTGGATTGACACGTTTACGAGAGATTCTCAAGATGCCATGCCAACGACTATCCTTGCGTGGAGCAGAAATCGGATAGCTAATTGCATGTCCACGACTAAAAACATAATACAAACGTCTATCGGAAAAGCTAACGACTATTTTTCCAGTCTCTATGCGCTTAGAAAAATTTACAAGGTATGCGTTTTTTTTATCTACATTCTGCAAACTATCTATAAACTCGTAGCTTGGCTTAGAAGTATTGGTTTCTAAATAACCTATTGATTTAGAAGTAGATATAAATAAAACTGTCCAAACCAACATTAACAATAATTGAAAAAGCACTTGTGTTAATCTTATATACATGGAGATTTCCAGTTACGAAATAATTTTGATACGAAGTTAGAAAACCTTCACCTTTTTAAAAATCTATCGCTTTTCTAGAAAAGAATTAGTATTTATATAAGTACAACAGTAAAATTTGCATTAATGCTTGCTATTTATCAACGATGGTAAGGGTGTTTCGCCAAAATAGTGCAGGCGCGGTATAACTGTTCACTAAGAACAACACGAGCAAGGCCATGTGAAAGAGTCATAGGACTAAGGGCTAGGTTGGTTTTAGTTGCTTCTTTAACAAGATCACCATGACCGTCTGGGCCACCGATCAAAAAACAAATCTCGTGGGCACTCTCATGTCTTAGTTCACCAATCCATTCGGCAAATTGCACGCTATTCATTGATAAACCATGTTGATCTAGACACACCAAATGCGCGTTTCGATGGCATTTTTTTAGTATTAGCTGCGCCTCTTCTGTTTTACGAACTATAGTTTTTTTACTTCTTGACTCAGATAGTTCAGTAAGCTTTATTGAACTAAAACCAACTTTAGGGGCAATGTAAGTAATAAGTTTTTCATATCGCTTGAAAATTTTACGTTCTAAATCATTTTTTAAGCGACCAACACAAATAATTTTAAGAAACATATTATAGATTTCTAGAAATATAATCTAAATCATAAGACGCGTCATTTGTTCATGTCATTATACTGACCAGAAGATTGACCTTCTGGGTCATGATCTTCCTGCCACATTCTCTCAAGATTATAAAATTCACGCACCTCAGGACGAAATATATTAATTACTATATCGCCAGCATCAATGATAACCCAGTCGCAAGCCTTATGTCCTTCTACACGGATATCTTTACTTAATAGTTTTTTTACTTTCAAACGAAGATCATTTGAAACAGAATTTACATGTCTAGTTGACCTTGCAGAGGCAATTATCATGTAGTCACATATTGCAGATTTCTCCTTCAGACTAATAATAACAATATCGAAAGCTTTATCTTTTTCTAGCCACTTTTTAATTTGTATAGTGAGCGATATTGTATCTTTAGCCAGCGAAGCAGGCTCAAGACTTGACCTGTAATTCATAAAACCTTCTGTCGTCACAATCTCACCCCTAGCTTGTATCCATAATAAACTGTGCTAATCTAATTATGCAAACATTATACATATTTCATATATTACTTCATAATATAGAATAATTAAATTGTTGCGATTAATTTATCTGCATTCAAAGAGCATCAAAGCTAATTAGAAATATGATTATAACTTGTGACGAGCGGACAATTTACAAACAAAACCTACGAAAGAAGCAACCTTAACGCAATTGCCATGTTTGAAAAACAATTATGTTAGCTACCATTTTAACGCAGTTAAATAAAAATTCAAGTAGCAAATAACCATAATGCTATGTGTTACACTTCATTAATAAATGAAATAAAAAAACGCAATTTACATTATAGCGCAAGCCTAAAGTGGAAATACTAAACAACAAAAACTAAGCCAAATGTATAGTAGATCCAAGCATGAATAATGAACTGTCATCAGCGTGGAGCACGTTTAGCAAGTATTCTCTGCAAAGTCCTACGGTGCATATTTAGACGCCTTGCCGTTTCCGATACGTTACGATTACAAAGCTCATAAACCCTCTGAATGTGCTCCCAGCGAACGCGATCAGCTGACATAGGATTTTCTGGAGGTGGAGCCATAGCGTTAGGCGGTGCCAAGAGTGCATCAGTCACTTCGTCGGCATCGGCTGGTTTCGCAAGATAATCTATAGCACCGAGTTTCACTGCCGACACTGCTGTTGCGATGTTGCCATAACCTGTAAGAACAATCGCGCGCGCATCAGGCCGAACACGAGATAGTTCGGCAATAACATCAAGACCGTTACCATCCTCCAGGCGCATATCGACAACAGCGAATGCGGGGGGGGTCTCTCTTATAAAAGACATGCTCTCGTTAATCGATGAGGCTGATCGAACCTCAAACCCGCGTTGCTCCATAGCTCGTGTAAGGCGTTGAAGAAAAGGTGCATCATCGTCAACGATTACCAGTGAAACGTCTTCAGGTAACTCTTCCTGGCTGAATGAATAATCGTCTTCCACAGTTTATCTCCGTTAAAATTTTTGTGGTAGTCTCATCTACTTTAAAACCCAAATTATCACTGTTGTGTTTCGAACAAAATGTTAACAGTCTTTACTTTCTGAAGCGCTTGAAATCGCATTAAGCACAGGCTTTGCTTCAAATAGCCCGCGTGGCCACGTCATTTTGATAACCGCACCGTGATGAGGCAAGGAACGATTGTCAAATTCGAGAACAGCACCCGTGCGCTCTAAGAGAGTTTTTGCTATAAACAAGCCCAAGCCCAAGCCTGTTTGAGTAGAATTACCTCTATTAGAAGATCTTGTTGTAACGTAGGGCTCGCCGATATGATCAATTACATCCGGCGAAAAACCATGTCCATCATCGATGATCTCAATAACAACTTTACCACCACCCCAATTAGCTCGAATAATAACCTCGTTATGAGCAAAGCTGACTGCATTTTCAATAAGATTACCCAAGCCATAAATGAGGCCTGGATTTCGCTCACCATGTGGCTCAGACCTATTAACGGCATATTCATTTGGAGCAAGCTGATAAGTTATACGAATTTCGTTATTGCGATGTGGACCAGCAGCTTCATTAATAATCTGACTAAGTGTCACATGCAAATGCATGGGGTCTTGACCGCTAGGTTGATGAGTTAATTTTTTTAAAATATCACGACACCGTTCTGCTTGACTTCGCATAAGATCTAGATCCTCTGATAACGAACTATCACCCGGCAATGTTTTACCTAGCTCCTTAGCGACAAGTACAATTGTTCCAAGTGGTGTTCCCAATTCATGAGCCGCAGCTGCTGCCAACCCGTCAAGAGCGTGCAATTGCTGCTCGCGAGCTAAAACCAACTCAGTTGCTGTTAATGCCGCAGACATTTTTCTAGCCTCGTGAGATAAGCGCCACGCGTAAACTGCAAGAAAAGTCTTACAAGCAATAATAGCTACCAAAAAACCAAAAAGGTAAACGTTTGAAAATAGCGGATTTTCTCCCTCACTCCATGGTAGGGGCAGATGAAAGAAAAATAAGAAAGAAGTCAATGCTAAAGCCGTTGCTCCCAGAATAATTGTATTACGCCCTGGAAGCGTTGCTGCCGAGACGGTAATCGGCGCGATAATAAGCAAAGTAAATGGATTATTAATACCGCCAGTAAGAAATAATAATATGGCTAATTGCATAATGTCGTATGCCAAAAGAAAGGATGCAAAACGAGCACTTAGGCGATGGCGAAGTGTATAGTTGACACCTAGGAAAATGTTAAGCCAAGCTGAAGCTGCAATTGTCAAAAGGCAGAAGCCGATTGGTAAGTCAAACCTTAAGCCAAAATACACTGTACTGACAGTAAATAACTGCCCTAGAATAGCAAACCATCGCAATCGAACGATAGTTTGTAGTCGCAACCTACTTTCATTTGCTAATAAAGCTGGGTCATTACTCACAAATTCAAGATGCTTTGGCATCGGTACTATTTCGCTTTATTTTAACATAATATACTCGGGTCTTATGATGTAATAATTTTATTCTAGAGTAAAGTTGTATTATAGGCTATATCATTCAGCAAAAATTACTTGATAGATAGTAAAGATCTAGTTTCAAAGCTTTAATTATAGGGTATTTAGGCCCAGTTCATTTCGGTTATTAGAAATTACTATCTCATATCGGTTGTAGGTACAGAAAAGCCAAAATACAAAGAGGGATTACAAGACTGTTAGCTAAGGTTTTCTATTATTTATCCCGAAAACATAGATGCAGAATAAATCGAGCGCACTATTACATGTTAAATATAAGAGGCTTGAGTAGCTTGCTTTCTAAGTTAAAACGGTTAAAAGTTTTATCTAAGCACAATCTACACAACCTCATAGAACAGGTTTCTTTTTCGTAAACATCGAAATTTATTATTTTGCTTGCCATATACAGACATAAGTTTCATTCAATGGTTACTTCAACTTCAATGTTATCACCAGATTCTACTGTGAAAATCCGTTTGTAAGGTATATCTGCCAAATGCGCTTTAATAGTATAGCTTCCTGGTGCCAAGATATGGGTTGGTAAAGCTCCCGCTGTTTTTATTAGGACTTCTCCAGATCTAGCCTCAAGTGTCCAGTGAGCACCAGCCAATGCGTCCCCACCCGAGCTTTTTGTCAGCTTAAACGTTACTTTCGCAACCTCGTGAAAAACGGTAGCTTCAGTGAGTCTTCCAGCCTCAACGGTCACCTCAGACGAAACCACAGAATTCACATCGCCTAACCGAGATACAATCCGATAAATGCCAGCGTTAAGTCTTGTGACAGAACCCGGCCTCATATCGCTTAAAAGCGGCTGAAAATTTCCAAATTGATCAAGCTCACCATCCAGAAGGTCAAACTTAGAATTTACTAAGCCTTGGAGGTTTTTAGATCGAGGCTTAATATCAACACGAACACCCCCTGCGTTAATCACAAATTTTTTTTTAACGTGATCATAAGTCTTTACATTAACAGTCTGTGTTAGATACGCCAATCCGAAAGCAGCATTGATAATGTAAGTACCTGGCGAAATCTTAAGGTCAGGAGCTGCAACGCTTAGCTGTTTAACCAAATTTGGAGAGGCTCCTAGCTTATCAGGCTTAAAAATTCGCCAGATGATACCACTACCAATTCTCGGACCGTGCTTCGTTAACAAAGCTACTAGTTGCAGACGAGCACTACCCATAATAGTCTGGCTACTGTCTGAGTCATCTGGAAAAGCATCGGCATCGATAAGAGGAACAGCAACAGCTTGCTTAGCTACTGTATCGTCTAATGATGACGCTAAGGATGAATTAGTCTGCGCCATTGATAACAAAGGATGCATCATAAACACGTACACACTTCCTGCGGTTATCGATGCAAGACTTCTAAAAAAGTTATTAATTCTCAACATTAAATAATGATCCGAGAATATTTTCGTTGAAGAACAAAATTCTATGTTTATTTAACATGAAAGTTTACACGTCTGATATTAAAATATTAAGGACTAATTTCGATGTGGGTTTGGCGTCCATTTTTCACCATAATTTGCCGAAATATTTTCTCGTTTCCTATATCGGCATGCACTCTATAACGTCCAGGTTTCAATATAAGCTTCGGTGCTTTCTTGGTTGTCATCAATACTGTTTGCTCGTCTTCGTCTCTTACTTCCCAATAAATATCTCGATCCTGTGCACCCGAACTTAGCAAAACTGTTCCAGCATTAACATTTAATATAATTTTTCCGGATGAGGCAGTCGTTATTTCAAACTGTTTAGTTATGACAACGTTATGTTCTCCCACCTTAGCTACAATATAATATTGTCCTGGCGCAAGCTTGAATTTAGACATCGCTGATGAGCGAATAATAGAGGCTAAAGGGCCGATCCTTCGTAACCCTATGTTGTAGCGCACGTGCTCTTTGATAATCTTGTCGTTTCCATTAAACTTTGAAATAATATGTAATAGCATAAAATGTGGGCTTGGCGTATGTTGTAGTCTTTGGCCTGAAGTTATGGTAACTAGTTCTTCTTTTACAGGTATACTTCCTTCGACATTAACAAGATAAGTTCCTATCGGGAGCAAGAAACTCGGGTTGGTCTGAGCTGTGCGTACTATGACTTTGCTACCTGAAATCATCTCAGGATGATAACTCTGTATGCTAACGACAACGGAACTATTTGCGTGATCCTGGGAGAGCTTATTGGTTCTAACACTCAAGTAACCGCCCTCTAGCAAAACATTCAAACTGGTCTTCTGGCCTGCAACAGCTCTAAAAAACTGTGATTGCCTGATATACCCAGCTGATATGATCAATTCGTACTCCCCGGGTTCTAGAATGAGCGGAGAGTTAGATGCAGGACCCAACCATATCAGCCTGTTAGCATCGCGCTCTAAACTCGAATCTTCTGCAACTTTTTTTATCTCAAAGATTGCGCCTTCAACGTTGTGACGATGCTTTCCAATAAATGCTGTAAAAGTTACTAAAGCCGCATTAATTGAAAACGGAACTACGACGCGTTCGGCTTTTTTAACCTCAATCACCTTACTGCCAACAAAAACTGATGTTTCAAGCGCAACCAAGTACCTGCCTGGTGTAAGTGGAATAAATGGTACACTTTTAGTTGTTCTTTTTACAGCAATAGCCCTATCACCTTGGAAACGACTGATGGTCCAAAGCAAGCCATCCCGGAGGATGTGTTTCTGCTTATTCAGTAACGCCTGCAATACTATACCGGATGAAAAATTACCTGCCAGTTTTTGTTGGGCTAAACTTTCGTGATCGTCAGTTGCTCTAGCTCTATGTGAAATGTAATTAATATTTGAACTAGTTTCTAACTCTTTACGTTGATCGAAATTTAATGCATTGAGTTGTTGTTTTAATGTTAACTGCTGTATGCGCCCAACATCAGTAATAAGATTGCTTTTGACTCGACCCAAACATAGTGAAATACATTTGTTGTTATAGTATGGGGCTAGTGTCGAGTTATTACTCTGAAAATTCTGCAAACACTTTCCAGTGTGTGAAGTTGAAAAAGTGAGAACTCTTTTTCTATAAACTGATTGGTAATATACCTTGTGCGCGGTGTGTAAAGTCAAATTTGCTCTCGGAGATTGAATCGACGCAATAAGTGCTTCAGTGCGCAATATCGGTTGCTTTCGGGCCAAGGCTACATCAGACCCATAAAGTGAAACCAGATTGTAATTAGTTCCATAGCTCAAATCTTTATCAGCTGAAATGCCGAATTTCAATTGACACTCACTTTCATTAGTACTCAAGCACATCTTTGGCTCGCAACCAGTAGGTTTTAATGTTCTAGACATGCCGACGTTTAATGTTTTTGTTGTAGTACTGATCACACCTCGAAGTTTTTTGAACCTTAATTCAGATATATGTGGTGTTGTCATAACAGATTTAATAAAATAAGCCTCGACTTCGCGACAAAATAATACAATACATATAAAAACTGTAATTATAACCAATTTACTTGGACAAACTATTACAGCACAAGAAGTCTGCATGCTAGGATGGAACGGTTTACCTGGATGCTTCTTGACAACACTCATTAGTGAAAGGTCCTTGCCATATTCTCAAACAGCTAAATCCTAAGGAACACCTAAATAAAGCACTTAGCCAACAAAAAGCCCTTAATTGGGGATGAAATATCTTGTTAATCTAGTTAAATAAATTATTTGCTATAATCTAAACATCAATGCTTTAGTTTAAGGAAATCTTGGCTGTAAATATCAACAATCCACCTGAAAAACATCATCACAACAGTATTTTGTTCAACGTATTTGAAATCAGAATCTCGATAAACCTGTATATGTTATAAAAATGGCGTTTGTCTTTTTGGAAATTAGAAACAACTGTTTGCTTCTAATTCTACTGCAAACTTGTAGTTCTTTAAAGTAATTGTTTATATTAGATATGGAATTCACTGAAATATGTTAACTTTTAAAGAAGATCTGACTAAGAAGTATAATAAGAGTAAAGACCCAAACTGAACTGTCACTCAAAAAGAAATATTAACTCTACAAACTTGGAACGTACACTAATGAAGTGTAAAGCCTGTAAAAAGCACTCACCCTAGTGTGAAAAGACTAGTTATCAGCGTACTGTTTAAGGTCTTAGAGTTTGAGTAAAACCTTGGAGGCCACGCCCGGAATCGAACCGGGGTATACGGATTTGCAGTCCGCCACGTCACCACTCCGCCACGTGGCCTACTTATATACTTCACAAACTGAGTACACTATTTTTTAAACTTTGTAAAACAAAGAATTTCCTTCACCACGTATCATAGGTCGCCTTGATTAAGTGATTGATTTATGTAGAGCTGTTGATGGATTACACATAACACAATAAAAAGTGAGTTCATAATATGATTAGTACTGAACTACAAAGACTTAACATGGTAGAAAGCCAAATTCGACCTAGTGATGTGATTGACCGTCGGGTTATCGCTGCAATGCGTGACGTAGAACGTGAGCGCTTTGTAATGAAAGACAATCGTTCTGTGGCTTATGTCGATGAAGTCATACCTCTTAGCAACGGACGGGTGTTGCTACCGCCGCGGACACTATCTAAAATGGTACAACACTTAGAGCTAAGACAAGATGATCTTGTACTAGACGTCGGTTGTGGTACTGGTTATAGCACGGCTGTAATATCACACATTGCTCAAACTGTCGTTGGCTTAGAAAGCTGTGAGAAGTTAGCCGCTCAAGCAACAGCTGCGATTTCTGACGCGCGTATTGATAACGCAGTAGTTGTTGTTGGTGCTTTACCCGATGGCCATGTTGAAGAAGGACCTTATAATGCGATACTTTTAAATGGTGCTATTTACAGTTTAGACATGCATCTTCTAAACCAGCTAAAAGATGGAGGTCGGCTTGTCGCCATTCAAATTGAGGAAGGCTATGGCCGGGTTAGGCAATGGCGTAGATTTGGCAGCAATTTCGACAGTCGACAAGTATTTGACGCCGTTGCGCCCATTTTGCCTGGTTTTGAACTTACTAAAAAGTTCCACTTTCAGCTTTAATCATATCATTATAAATGTTGTCCTAAGTGCTGCATGTTAGTTTTTACCGGAGCAGTTGAGTTGGAAATAGTTCTTTGAAACATCGGGGCGATACTAACCACTTACGAAAACTATATAAAAGTATTGTCGTAACGTTCCTTTCATCTGTTACACCTAGGACTTAGTACGAAGAAGTCTTCGATATAACAGAAATCAATATCTTTTACCGCTCAACACCTCCCTCAAATTGTTAAGGCAAATACTGTTACTAATAAACACTGAAATGTGCACGTACATAGTTAAAAAGAAAACTGCCAGCCTTCAAAATTATTATTGCCACGCCATGTGACATTATCGAATGGGCTCACGTTTATTCAAAGCTACTTTGTGCGAGATCATCTAAACTTCATCATAGCTTTTGCATCATCAAACATATCGGTATATTGCACTTTGTTACGGATATGCTGGTGATAATTATGCATCAATTATCACAATATACGGCTATTCTAGATTGTTGAGATCTACATGCAAACAATTAAGCAAAATCTGAAGTTCTTTCATAAAACACAGCGCGAAAACTAATTGTATTTAATCAGCATAACTCATCTAACTTAATTAACTTAATTTTTCAGAGAATAACTTTGTCGGATGATTTTAGAAAAAGCAGCATAAAGTGATACATACTTTGCCTTTATTTAAAACTACAAATGTTTCAAAATCCTAAATTCCGTGAAGATCTAACAACGGTGCACTAAAACACAAAAATTAGCTCAAAACATCTGTATTCGTAACGTATTACCTTTACTGAACAAAAATACAAATATAGTTTTTAAGCAATAAAAACGAGGTTCCATTAGCGCTCAAAGCTAAACATGAACAAATAATATGGAGATGTTATATCTTATAAAGACTAAGGCTAGCGTTTCATATAATTGTTATTATAAATCAGCTTTTAACATTAGACTAATACAATTGACATTCTTAGCAAGATATAGAGGTTTTTAAGTTTTATTTTAGCGTTTATAGTAAGTCTTGAGAAATCACCGGAAGTATATCCTACCCGTTAAACATTCGATAATCGAAGATTAGTGCAAAGGAGATCGATAGGTACAAAACCATTGCTCAATTTATTGTGCTTTTTTATATCGCTATACATAGCGGGAGAGAGTTTTTTTTTTAACAGCAGAATTATTTTTATACAAAATGAATTTAAGTTTAGCTATGAGGAAGGCGGATGTTTAAGTATACTACTGAGCGTTTCTGTCAGATCCGATACCTATATTGAAATCAATAAAAGTCAAAACTCCTAACTAGACCATACTTAACGATGTTTTTTAAGCAAAGAAGCGATTACTAAATACATCTGCTATACTTAACTTTATAAAATATGAACAGCTAACAAGTGCTTGACTGTGACACTCAAACTGTCACTGCAGCTTTTTTGGTGTATCTAATATGTTGACTAACATGATTAGAATCACGCATTTTTTAAGAATATTAAATCAAGAATAACTGCTAAACATTAAGCGATCATAAGTGCAAAACTTAGAGTAAATCGAGCTCAACAACCAAGGTGACTTAAGAAATCAGAATAGGAGCTATAAATTGCAAATTACGTGGCGAAATGGAATGTTTGATCTAGAAAAAAACTGCGACACTTGGACAATTAGCTTATTTTGGAACAACATCAGTCTTCTCTCTGACCAGCTCTCATCTGAAGACAATCAACAATACGCAGATAAAGTCAAAATATCTTGGCGCTGGCCTGAGTTTAGAGGTTTTGGGCTTTGGCAACACCACTTAAAGTGGAATGGATTGTAGACAAAAAAATCATCATAGTAACGTGTAAACACTCACACCCTGGCTGAGCCGGGGTGCTGTATTAGTAAAATTACTACAATTTCGCTATTTATTTAGCGCCCGAAGTGGACAGGTGATAACTTGAAGTCACGCTCAGAAAAATAAAACTGATATTTATTGTAGAAAGCTTTTAATTAATGTTAAAATAAGTATGGTGCTAAAATTTAATTTGCAGCAATTAATATTTTTGTCTATACCGTCTAAGTCTCGATTTTAATCAAATTCACAAAAAAAGATTCGAATACATATTGCAACTGCATTGCTCATGCAATGTTTGACATTACCATTGAATTACGCACTACATGTACAAGAAAATTAATTAATTATTGATGCGTAAGTTTGAAACTTTCAGGCTTAGGGTCTTTGTGGTATTTCATACCGGTCAAAGTCGCGCTCGATTTCTACGCTAATTTTATCACTAACTATCGTAAAGCGTAGCTTTTGTGTACTTAAACTTGTATGATCTATATTGTCTCTCAGATCAATTCGGTAACGCAATATATTTTTCGTCGGCATATCTATACGTTTTGTTACGGGCAAATAAACTTTGCTCAAAGACTCAACAAAAAGATCTGCTCCCATTATGCCACGGGGAAAAAGAGCATCTATGATTAACTCGGATGTTGATCTTTTTTGATTAAGTTCAGCTCGGATAATCTTAGGATAATTCGGTGAGCTTGGTTTTATTGCAATTGGTACATTTTTCAGAGCTTTTGCCAGCTTCAATGGCATATAGTTAGTTTGTGAATATCTTATTACTGACTTTAATTCACAATAAACTGGTATACACACTTTATTACATATACCATATCTAAAGTCTAACACAAAGTATATCGGTTGATTAGTGTTTATTGGTTTAATTTTTATGGGAAGAACAACATGATGCTTGTAACCGATAACGTCTCCAATCGAGCTTTTAATTCGCTTTGGCTTTGGAAACATGATTTTTGCAACAGCAAGGTTCTTTGACTTTGACCAATCTACATAAGGCGGCATACCCCCTGTATCACCGGGGTGGCGCCAAAATGTTTTCCATCCCGATTCAAGAGAAATTTCAACCGCTACATAAAGTTTTCTTAAGCCATCTCGAGCAACTAATGTGCCTTCAATTAAGCGAGCTTTAGATTTTGAACCTGAAGAGCATTCTGTTGCCGCTATAACTTTTTCCACTTTTACAAGCATTAATATAGTACAAAGAACATAACACACTAAGCTAAAGCAGACACAAGTTTGTTTGTTGTAATGTTTTTTCAGCATTCAAATTTACTCTAACAAGACTTGGCTATTTCACATTTTATTACAATCATTGTTTTTAGTAAAAATAAATACTATGTGACATAACAATTAAATATTTATATCCTCGTCATTATAAAGTTGCAGTAACTGTTTGTGGTTATTTTGTAAACATAGTTGTAATCATATGCGCGCCCTCTTTGATAGAAGGCAACAAGATTAATAATTAATCAACTAACACAAAATATAGATATGCTAACCTTTTAAAATGACTTAGAATTCCTAACGAAAAAAATAGTTGTATTATGCCTATAAACTTTTTTTCCTTAATGAAATGAATAAGGATTGTTCAATACTTACCTCTAAAGTCTCGCATGTTACGCACTTGATTGTTTCATGAACATGAAGATACATGATATAAAGGCAAAATATACTTAATCTAGACAAAAAATAAGTTCTGAAGGCTGTATCAGTCGGCAAAAGACCGTATTATTCTCAAACTGGCACTTTGCTTTGTAGGGTGGCAACCTGATCAGCTGGAGACCGAATTTCCCGATAACAGTTAGCCGAAACGCCCTGCCGGTTGCGATCTAATTTTAGCTGTGATGTTGAGAACAAAATATTACCTATGCATTATAAAACCATAATGAGCCATTGTGTTTTGTAAATGCAGCGGCAAGCTATGCAAAAGATTTTTTGTTCTTATTTATAGGCAATATTTTAGGTGTAAGTTCATACGCACCAATGTAAGCGAAGCCTAGAAGTTTCTGTTGCTAATAGGCACTAAAGACAGAAATAGCATGACGATTTGAAAAAGGGTTGCTGGAATGCCAAAACGCGCTGATATCAATTCAATCATAATTATTGGTGCAGGCCCGATTGTAATTGGCCAGGCTTGTGAGTTCGATTACTCCGGCACCCAAGCTTGTAAGGCTTTGAGAGCTGAGGGTTATCGAATTATATTGGTTAATTCTAATCCAGCGACAATAATGACTGATCCAAATTTGGCCGATGCCACTTACATTGAGCCGATCACGCCAGATGTTGTTGCCAAAATTCTGGCTAAAGAACGACCCTGCGCACTTTTGCCAACAATGGGTGGACAAACCGCGTTAAACACAGCCCTTGCCCTCCACAATAGCGGAGTACTTAAAGATCTTGGAATTGAAATTATTGGAGCTAATGCTGCTGCAATTCACAAAGCCGAAGATCGTCAATCATTCCGTGAGGCGATGAAAAAAATTGGTGTTGAAACACCACGCTCTGCACTTGCTCATAATATTACTGAAGCAGCTGCTGCCATAGAGCTTATTGGACTTCCTGCAATCATTCGGCCATCTTTTACCCTTGGTGGGACAGGCGGCGGTGTTGGCTACAACAAACAAGAATATTTTGACATTGTTGAACGTGGACTTGATGCCTCTCCTACTAATCAGATTCTCATAGAAGAAAGTGTTCTCGGATGGAAAGAATTTGAAATGGAAGTCGTTCGTGATCGAGCAGATAATTGTATTGTTGTCTGCTCGATTGAAAATATCGACGCTATGGGCGTTCATACGGGTGACTCCATAACAGTTGCCCCCGCGTTAACGCTTACCGATAAAGAATATCAAATCATGCGTGACGCATCGATAAGTGTGTTGCGAGAAATTGGTGTTGAAACCGGTGGCTCAAATGTTCAATTCGCTATTAATCCGAAGGACGGCAGACTCGTTGTTATTGAAATGAATCCAAGAGTCTCTAGGTCATCTGCTCTCGCCTCAAAAGCAACTGGATTCCCTATAGCTAAAATAGCAGCACGCCTCGCAGTCGGCTATACCCTTGATGAATTAGGAAATGATATTACAGACAGCGCCATACCTGCTTCGTTCGAGCCGGCAATTGATTATGTTGTCACAAAAATCCCACGTTTCGCGTTTGAAAAATTTCCAGGATCAGACACAACACTCACCACTGCTATGAAATCCGTTGGGGAGGTTATGGCCATTGGACGAACATTTTCTGAAAGCATTCAAAAAGCACTTCGTTCGATGGAAACAGGTCTATCAGGTCTTGATGATGTTGAATTGAGAGGTATTGGGCAAGGAGATGACAAAAATGTTATTCAGGCAGCGGTAAGTCGCCCAGCTCCCGATCGATTGCTAAAAGTAGCTCAAGCTCTTAGGCTTGGCGAACCATCTGAAAAAATTCAAGAATACTGTCATTATGATCCCTGGTTTATGGACAGAATTTCTGAAATTGTAGAAATGGAAGCTCGTGTGCAAAAACATGGTCTTCCAGATAGCCCTGCTATCCTGAGGCAGCTCAAAGCCATGGGGTTCTCGGATTTACGACTTGCTACCTTAGCAAAAATAAGCATCAAAGAGGTTGAAGCAAAACGGTATCAATTAGGCATACATCCTGTGTTTAAACGTATTGATACATGTGCGGCAGAATTTGAATCACCCACAGCATATATGTACTCTACCTACGAAGAAAGTTTGTTTGATGTTCCAATGTGTGAAGCGCAGCCCACTGAACGCGAGAAAGTTATTATTCTTGGGGGAGGACCTAATAGAATTGGGCAGGGTATTGAGTTTGACTATTGTTGCTGTCATGCATGCTTTTCCCTATCTGAGGATGGTTATGAGACAATAATGATCAATTGTAATCCAGAGACTGTTTCAACTGATTATGATACGTCCGACCGTCTGTATTTTGAACCATTAACATCTGAAGATGTACTTAATATCATTCATACAGAGCAAGCCAGGGGTATCATTAAAGGAGTTATTGTACAATTCGGTGGCCAAACTCCTTTAAAGCTGGCATCTACTTTGGAAAAAGCAGGTGTTCCAATTCTTGGCACATCACCAGATGCTATTGATCTCGCCGAAGATAGAGATCGTTTTAGCGCGTTAATAACAAAGCTTGGTCTCAAACAGCCAGAGAGTAGTATTGCAAAGTCACCGCAACAAGCTGTGACTAAAGCTGAAAATATTGGCTATCCTGTAGTTATTAGGCCATCTTATGTTTTAGGTGGCCGAGCGATGGAAATAGTGCAAGACAGTAATGAGATTAAGCATTATGTAGAACGGCTGATAGCAACGCTTGGCAGTCCATCCGAGTTAATTGTTTCAAAGCAGCGACCATTACTTATCGATCGTTATTTGACAAATGCAACTGAAGTTGACATAGATTGCATTTGCGATGGTAAAGATGTGTTTATTGCTGGTGTAATGGAACACATCGAAGAAGCTGGTATCCATTCAGGCGACTCCGCCTGCTCATTACCACCGCATACTCTAAGTGATACTCTTATTCGCGATCTCGAAACACAAACTCGTCTACTAGCTTTATCATTAGGCGTTGTTGGTCTAATGAACGTGCAATACGCAATAAAGGACAACAATATTTATATCCTTGAGGTTAACCCCCGTGCCAGTAGAACAGTACCGTTCGTTGCGAAAGTTATTGGATTACCTCTTGCGAGTTTAGCATCTAAGATAATGGCTGGTGAAAAGTTAGCAAATCTCAATTTGAGAACACCCGCTGTCAAGCATGTAGCGATTAAAGAAGCAGTTTTTCCTTTTGTTCGTTTTCCGGGCGTCGATACTGTTTTAGGACCAGAAATGCGCTCAACAGGAGAGGTAATGGGGATAGACTTCGACTTTGCAATGGCTTTTGGAAAAGCTCAGCTTGGCGCTGGACAACAAATCCCTAAATCCGGAAAAGTTCTCATTTCTTTGCGTGATGATGATAAGGAGGGTATTATCGAAGCTGCACGTGAACTTGTTAGTATGGGCTTTTCACTCCTCGCAACTCGCGGAACAAAGTGCTTTTTAGAAAAACAAGGGTTATATTGTACAAGCATCAATAAAGTTTTTGAAGGCCGTCCTAATGTTGTTGATGCCATGAAAAATAGTGAAATTTCTATTGTTTTCAATACGACTGAAGGGGCTACAGCTTTGGAAGATTCTAAGGATATTCGCAGAACTGCCTTGCTGAATCAGATCCCATACTATACAACCTTAAATGGCGCTCTTGCGGTCACTAAAGCTATTAAGGCTTTTAAGACTGGCAGTATAAAAATTGCGTCGTTGCAGAGCTACACTGATTAAACAGCAAGAAATTAAAACTCTAACTTACAATATTGTGCGTTAATTTCTATTTCAAAGAATGTTGAATCTGTGGGAAATCCAATAGCACAATTTACCTAAAAAGGAGACCCTAACAATGGCGATGGAACGTGTGCCCATTACAGCAGAAGGGTATGCCGCTATGGAAGCTGAACTACAGCGGCTAAAATCTGAAGTGCGACCGCGTATTATTCAGGCCATTTCCGAGGCACGCGCGCACGGGGATTTATCGGAAAATGCCGAATATCACTCTGCGAAGGAAGCACAAGGAATGAATGAGGCTAAGGTCGCAGAACTTGAAGATAAGCTAGGTCGTGCCGACGTTGTTGAACCTTCAATGTTATCTGGAAATACTGTAAAATTCGGGGCAACTTTAACTCTAGTCGATGAAGACACCGAGGATACGGTTGTTTATAAAATTGTCGGTGAGCTTGAAGCCGATGTAAAGGCTGGAAAAGTTTCCATCACATCTCCCATCGCACGTGCACTAATTGGAAAACAAGAAGGAGATTCTGTCGAGGTTACTACTCCTAAGGGATCGCGTTCTTATGAGATCCTCAAAATCGAATGGATATAACAGCTTTGAACTTATTACTTATCAAAGCATACTATTTTCTCGGCTAAGAGTTTAGAAAGATGATCAAGAGGGTTATGAGACATCGGCTTCAACGCATTAAACAACCAAATAAGTTTTTCAGGCTCTATTTCTTTTAGTTTATAGGAGATTATCCATCCTTTACTCTCGAGCCAGTCTCGGTAGTTTCTCTCATTTCTAGTCAATGCAAATTTGTTTGGCTCTATTGCAATAACACGCTTCCGAGCCCACACTGCTTCCGAAATCATGCTGCTTGAATCGGCGGTGCAAACTACACTGCTGACTTTTGCAAAAAGATCAGAGAGAGTTTTCTGCCTAGTACTCGTGACATCTATGAATTCATCGATCGGGCTGTGCTTTTTCTTAGATAAAGCACTCAGCATTGCGTTAACTTCTTTTGGCGTACGACGTGAATTGCTCACACTCCAGCGCACTCCGCAGAGCATGTGCGTATTTTGCATCATATTGCCTAAGATACGCCAGTCGTTTTGTGAAAAATTTATTCTCCTTGACGGCCCACCTATCACCATTCCAAACCTACCATTAACATTGGTGCTAGGCAGGGTGTCTGGGTCAAGTGCAGATGGTTTAAGCGCATGAATTATATTAGGAGCTAGTCTTGTTTGTCGTGGGTAAGACGTGAGAACCAGAGTAAAATCTTGAGCACGGAAGCGACGTAAAGAACCATAGAATATGTTTGCTGCATTTAACAATCTTGACATACAAATGTTAGCAGCTAATGTTTTACTACCAGCTGAAACAACTAAATCTACATCGGGCAATGCTATCATTTTTAGTCCGTAGACTATTCTGAGGATTTGTTGTGAACTCATCCAACTGCGTGTCATCATAGAAACTGCTAATCCAGGATAATTATTGCAGTTTATTTGCAGGTATTCTGTATCAACATCTTGTTTGCGGCCTAGAGCAGCAGCTATACCTTCTGACAGATGAAAATGCCCAGCTCGGCCGTCGCTTATTATCAAGATCCGCAATTTTGACATTGATTTTTAGCCCTATATTTTAATATTAACGACATTAACTCTTCTACAACACTGCCTTTCAAGTTACTAGCTGGCAAGGTTGGTGCAGATCTACATCCAATCGGTTCGTAATTTTGAATGGAACGTTTGTTGTTTTGGGGTGTTTCAGTTATCTCTGTTATTTCCTCGTTCATAAGTCGATTATGATTACAAGCTATAAACCACTAGATACAACTAAAGGTTGCCAGTATGCCCTTGTAACTTTTTTGTAAAGAAAAATAACTTTTAGTAATATCGAAATTTTCTGACAGGTACTTATTATAAATTCAATTAATAACAGCTTTACCCAAGATAATTATATCGCGCATATTTAGAACGGCATTAATAAATTCATATAAATGCAAATAGGTCGTTGGCAACATTAACAAACGCTTCAGCACCGTTTTGGATAGTTTTAATAGCCGTTTCTGCAGTCAGGTCGTCATAAATGATACTTTCAAATACCACTACTGTATTAATTAGCGAAAGCAATCGTAATTCATGTTGGAGAACCCAATATAGTAAACGTAAAGTCGTGGCGTCAGCTATGTCTTTACAAAGAAACTATTGTAAAGCGAACTGTAAATAAGCCTACAACTCTGAGACTCGCGCCTATTGGAGAGTAAACTATAACATCTGTGTAATTGTCGGTTTTCCTAAATTCACGTCTAGTTGTAATATTTTGACACATAAAGCAAGCGTTGTGGTATTACTTACTGAACAGCTTTTAGATTTTAAAGCGCGACAGTATCATAACGCCTAAAGTCAGCTTTTCATTGTAATAAACTAAATTTTTCAATATAACTGGCATTGTAGATCCAGTAAAGGCATGACTGACTACCTTACAAGCGATCTTAATTTTATCCCTTTAATAGCAAGATCTACAAGTGTGTAATGTTGTAAACAGCTGGAAATTTTGATAACTCTTGTCAGCCTTAAATAATAAAATATCAAAAAGTCACAATAATTTTTTTCTTACAACTACAGACATGAGAAATAAAATCGCATCTAAAATTATTCTAATTTTTAAAGTCCATAAACTTTTAAGAGCGCTTCCGTTTAATTATTAAATGTTTTTGTAAAATATCATTCTTCAGTCTTTACTGCAATAATCATGCGGTTTGAAAACTATTTTAAAAACATCTGCTTATAACTAAATCTATTATAAAACCTTTTATTTCAAATTTTTAATTGAACACACGCGGTGCTATGGTCTCCAGTATTAGCAAGTGAAACTTGATATTTCATTTTTAAGTCTAAATAAGAAAGTAGTGTCGTCCTCCGCAAAGTCTTGAAACTAGCCTGGGATAAACATACATCCATCATTAATATAAAATACATAATTAATTATCGCCTCGCAATTTGCAAAAGAAAATATATAAAATTAATACAAGTTGTATGTAAGGTTATATATTTAAGTTCATTTAGTCTATTGATATAATCACCAAATCATATGGGCTTCTTGTATAATTCTTGCTCCCAGCTATTAGCCTACAAAAGCAAAGTTTTTTTAAGAAATATTCATGCGCAATAGATCTAATTTAAACACTTAGAAACACCAGGGGCAGCACGGCACCTTGACATATAACCGACTTGCAGATTATCGATGGTAAGCTATTTCAACGAAGGTGTTAATATGCTGCCATTAAGATATTGGCCGTCCCGCAGTACTTTTCGAAGTACCTGGACTTACAAATCGACCAATACAAACGGAACAAGTCTGCACAGATTTATCGATTCACTCAACGATGCAAGCAGAGCTGCGCGTAATACCCTGTTAGTATATCTATTCATACTAGCCTATTTCACAATAATTTTATCCAATTTGACCCACAAGAACTTACTTTTAAGCGAGCCAGTAAAGTTACCGTTCATTAACGTCGAAATTCCATTAACAAGTTTTTTCTTCTTTGGGCCCTCTGTGCTTCTACTTTTTTTGTTCGGAATATTACTGCAACATCAGATGCTTTATTATAAACTTTTGATCCTTGATCACAAACTGCCTTCAGAAACGACACAGCACGGAAGTATAGACTTACGAGATGAAATTCATTCCTATTTTTTCACCCAGGCTATTGTTGGTCGTCGTAATAAACGTGATGCAATTTTATTTTCCTTCCGTTTGATTGTTTTTGCGGCATTTATACTGGCGCCATTATCTCTACTATACATTTTTCAGGTTCGTTTTTTGCCATACCACAGCGAAGCTTTGACATGGTGGCATCGATGTCATGTTATAAGCGGTTCGATAATCACATTAATATGGGTTAATCGAGGATTTGGCCGCGATTTAAACTTATTTAACGGTAAGTTGTGGCTTTTCACCAAAACTATAAATCATTACAAAAACAAATGCCAACTTAGCAGACAAGTCTTGTTAGGGCTCTTATTTATAAGTTTTATAAACCGCAACTATAACTTCATTAGGCAACTTACTATCCGTTTAGCCCGATTGATAGCACAAAACCTTAGTCCTACCTTTTCCCGCTTTTTGAAACTTCAAGCTAAGGTACTACGAGAGTTTACCTTATCCTTCAGCGAAATAGCAGTGCACTTTGACCACATTACAGATAGTGGCTCACAAATCTGTACAAAGTTTTCGAAGTATACCGGAAGTATATCTCAAATTTTCAGTAATATTTTATTGCATTTGTCTAGTATCCCTTTTTTCGCATGTATTATCTGGAAAGGATATAGCAACTCAATTTTGACTACACTAGCAAGTGCGTATTTTTGTTTTTTGAACTTTGTAAAAACTCTGGCTAAGATATTCATTAGTAGTATCATATTACCCTTAAATTTCTCGAGAAATATTTTTTGGACTGGTTCTCTAGGCCACAGCTTTCTCATACTTTTGACATTCACAGCCAACGTGCCGGATGGCTGGACTGACAGAAATATGGGATCTCTAATACCTGTGCACTTTTTGCATACAGATTGTTATCAAAACTCTAAGAACAAACAGCGAAGCATATTTTTTCTTACTGCACTAATTCATGAGCCTTCATTACATTTACAGAACCGGTGTTGGTGGCCACATTGGTTTACTGTAAATCGTAATCTTCAGATTGTAGATCAAAATATCATTAATGATAAAGATCCTGGGGAGAACGAATTTATTCACGCTTTAAGAAATCGTGATTTGAAGTACGCAGATTTCAGCAGGTCCGATCTGAAATGGATTGATTTTAGCCATTCTCATCTTCAATTCAGCCTTTTTGTAGAAAGTAGCCTTAAAAGTTCAAAATTTGAGTTCTCTGACTTACGTCACACCGATTTTAGCAAAGCGGATCTCATGAACGCAAACTTTAAGTCTTCAAAACTTTATGATGTAAACTTTCGGTTTGCGAATTTACAGGGTGCTACCTTCAGTTCAGCAAATCTCAAAGGTTCTAACATTCGCTCTGCAAATCTGAAACATACAAACCTAAGTTCAGTAAATCTGCAGGGAGCAAACCTATCTCTTACAAATTTAACAAGCGCTAATCTCCGCTCCGCAGACTTGCAGGGTGCCAATCTATTTTTTGCTAACTTACAAGGTGCTAATCTTTACTCCGCTAAATTACAGGGTTCTAATCTACACTCTGCAAGATTAGAAGGCGCTAACCTACGATCCGCAAAATTGCAAGGTGCTAACCTTCACGCTGCTAGACTTCTCGGCGTTAACCTTACATTAGCAAGGCTGCTAGGAACAAATTTGTCTTTGGTGAGACTACAAGGCGCTAATCTTAGATCTGCAGACCTGCAAGGTGCTAATCTTTACTCCGCTAAATTACAAGGTGCAGACCTTTACCTTGCAAGACTACAAGGAGCTAATTTTAACTCAGCAAACTTAGAGGGAGCAAACCTCCGCTATGTAAGTCTGCAAGGAGCAGATTTAAGACAAGCGCAAATTTGGCGAACACAACTGGGCCAGACTACAAAAAGACTACTACCTGATACTGAATCTCTCCTAATGAATAGGTCTAATTATCAGACAAAAAAAGCATTACGAAATACAATTGTCGATTTAAATGTTCTGTCACAAAAAATGAAGCATCACAACATACCCGGTGCCAAACGCGTAAAAGCTGCTGCCTATCAAGTAAGACAACGATTGCGACCTTTACTTGAGGTGAGCTCGATACTAGTTAATAAGCTAATACCTTCAAATAATGTTGTAGAAAGTTGTAAAGAGTATACATTACGTAAGCTTGCAAAGAAACGAGCTGAGATATTGGGTGAAATCGCTTGTAACGATAATACAAAAGAATTTTTTGTTGCAAAAAGTATAGTTCACCAGATTAATGATGATCGCTTAAGGAATACTGACATAGCTTATTTGTTTCTTAAAAAACTTTATGATAGATCCTGTAGAGTTGTGCGCAAAAGTTTAGTGGCACGAGACTTAGAAGATTTGCGAATGAAAGCATCTTCAAAATTTAGCCCTATAGTATATTCTAAAGAGAATGACCCTGGAAAGTATCAATGCGAGGGTAGTTCTGCAGTTACCAATGATATAGTAGTTGCAAAATGAACTTCAGCGCATTAAATCATTGTCCATTCCAGGGTCGGAAACTGTACGCGGCACCAAAGCCTTCAATAAATCTTTCATCTTTAAAAGACCAACGGGACGGCCATGTTGCATTACCGTGTAAGTAAATGTTGTATCACCTCCTGAAATACTTATGACATTTTCAAGCGTATCATTATGGTCAATCTCACCTGAAGTTAATGGCAGGTTTTCATTCAAAGGTGACATTATAGACCGAACGCGCAGCACGCGTGCACGGTTTATGTCGCTTACAAAGTCTTCTATATATGGATCACTTGGATTTAGTAGTATGTGCTGCGGCTCACCCTGCTGAACTATATCTCCATCTTTTAGAATAACAAGATGATCAGCAAGCTTTAAAGCTTCATCAAGATCATGAGTGATAAACACCATAGTTTTACGTACATCGTTTTGCAATTCTAGTAGAAGATCCTGCATATTAGTGCGAATTAATGGGTCAAGTGCTGAGAAGGCCTCGTCCATTAACATAATGGGCGCGTTTGAAGTTAAGGCACGAGCAATTCCAACTCTTTGTTGCATACCACCGGACAACTGGTGTGGATATCGATTTTCAAAACCAGCAAGGCCCACTCGTTCCAGCCACTGACGTGCATGGCGCTCTGTGAGAGCTGAATCAAAGCCTCGAATTTGCAAGGCAATACCTGCATTCTCTATAACATTGCGATGCGGTAAAAGAGCAAATTTTTGGAAGACCATGGACATTTGAGATGTTCTCAACTGACGAAGCTCATCCTTTGAAAATGACATTATATCAACACCCTCTAGCAAGATTTCTCCTGCCGTTGGGTCGATAAGACGGTTCAAGTGACGAATTAATGTGGATTTACCAGATCCAGACAAGCCCATGATAACTGTAATCTCACCCTCAGCTATATCGACGTTAATATTTCGAAGGCCTATGACATGGCTGTTCTGCTCAAGCATTATAGATTTTTCGATACCATTTTGAGCTAGTTTTAAAACAGACTCTGGATCGACACCAAAAATTTTATAAAGATTGCGGACTGAAATTATTTTTTCTTTTGACATTCGGTCTATCCTCAATAGTCTTTAGCAACGTTCATGCGGGCTAAAGTTGCTTTGCTAACCCTATCGAGAATTACAGCTAGTAAGACAATGCACAGGCCAGATATCAAACCCACGCCAAGGTCTAGACTGCGTATCCCACGTAATACTAACACGCCCAACCCGGGCGCAGAAACTAGAGAAGCAATAACGACCATAGCTAACGCCATCATAATAGTTTGATTGATACCCGCCATGATGTTAGGCAGAGCGAGAGGTATTTCAACACCAAACAATTTTTGACGTGCTGTCATACCAAAGGCATCAGCCGCCTCAATCACATCTTTCTCAACCAGACGCACACCTAGGTCAGTTAGACGTATCACTGGCACAATCGCGTACATAATAATGGCGATGCCATAAAGTTTAGGCTCCGTTGCTGAAAATAAAAAAATAAGCGGTATTAGGTAAACAAATGATGGCAATGTTTGCAACATATCCAATACTGGCGTGATGAAACGCCGAAAGCGGTTGCTTTTTGACATTCCAACTCCTATTGGAACTCCTATCATTACACATAAACCTGTACACACAAATATGATTGAAAGTGTCTGAATGGCGTAAGTGAAATGATCAATAAATGCAAAGAAGATAAAACAGGTGCCAACAAAGGATACTATTGACCAGGATCTTGAAGTATAGAAAACAGCAGCTAGTATAAGCGGTATAAGAACCCACCATGGCATGTTGGTGAATGTATAAAGTGAGCCTTCCAACAGCCAACTAAGTGGTTGAGTTATTGGGTCAAGAATAAATTTAAGATCATCTTTGATGATAAGAAATCCTTGTTCAACACCACCTGTTACATCACGTGTTCGCGGAATTGCTTTGCAAGATTCATTAAGGACATTAAGAGAAGGGAACGATATATCCCACCAGGACTTAGCAACATCTGCTCCACCCCGAACTTGTGCCAAAAGATCAGCCATGTTTGCCACGCTCTTGATTTTTTCTTCATCACACCACTCACGCAGGCCAAGCGTGTCAAACAAGCCGTTATAAGCACCCATTATTTAATAATCTCTCCATTTATTTCTCCGGTTGTAAATTATAACTTATCTTTAATTCGCAAACCTCTCGCCTAAAGTATGAATAAATCTATTAGGTACAGAGAACCAAATCGATACGCCCTACCGTATCAAAATGTAAACTAGCTTATTTCAAAAGCATAGAAAGCTTACTTCTGGCGTCTTTGTTTAGCCATGTACCCCAAACACTTTTATACTTTCTAATGAAATACACAGCCGCTTCATTAGAGGTAGCGTTATTTTCCTCTTTCCAGGTTAAAACTTCTCCCATTTGAGCGTTTGTAAAAGACACGTTCTGAAGCAATTTGTAGAGTGGTGGATTTTTATCAGCAAAAGCCTTCGTTACTGCTGTAACAACAACGCTGCTTGGAAAGGCGGATACGCCAGGTGTTTCACACTTTTCACCCCTAGTATTACATCTATGAATTTCGTCCTTATAGGGACCCACGCTGATCTCAATCATAGGGTACTTACCGAGAATCGCAGTTGGTGCCCAAAAGTAACCAAACCAAGGCCTCTCATTTTCATATGCCGAGGCAATTGACGCAGCAAGTGTCTCACCGGAGCCATGATTAAAGATTTCCATTTTGTCACTTAATTTAAGTGCCTTAATCAAGTTATCATTTACTGTGCGGCATACCCATCCTGCTGGGCAGTTGTGAAATTTACCGCCGACAAGCTCAGGATTTTTCATAACATCTTCTATAGTCTTTAATTCCGGATACTTTTTAGCCAAATATTTAGGAATCCACCAAGCCTCAAAACCGCCGTCAGACAATACTTTTGCAGCGGTTTTTACTTTTCCCTCTGCTTCAAGTTTAGTGTATGCAGGCGTTGAATTAATCCAGAGCTCTGTCGCAATGTCAGGCTGATCTGTTTCTACCAATGAAAGAATCGCAGCCTCAGTTGAAGAAGGAACTAAATTAACTTTGCAGCCATAACCCTGCTCTATGATAAACTTTGTCACTGATGTAACAATTTGAGACGACTCCCAGTCCATTTCTGTCATCGTGATTTCGCCACAGCTTCCATATGACAATGATGATACAATGGACATGCTTGCTATAGCGCTGAAAACGCTGATGAGAGCTTTACGCATATACCTATTTCCTTGATTAATTTCACAACTTCGAAATAGCTGTTCAAAATTTAAACAGCCAATTAGAAGCCTTAGCACGGCTGAAGAAAGACCACTTTGGACGCGATGTTTTAGCCCAGAGGAGTTTTAACCTCGCACATAAATCAAGCAGGCTTTTCTTTTCCAATCTACAGCCAAATTAGCACTTTTACCGCACAAGCAAGACGCAAGATGGATGCTTGTAATCTCATAACTATATGCGTTTATACCGCAGAATGCAAATTCTACCCAATAAAGTCAAAAATTCAATACTTTGGAACCTCTGATCTTTCTAAGACAAAGCTATACAATAAACTTTCTTATAACTGCCTAACATTTTGTATTAATGAGATATTATCTTATAAAAACAAAGCAATTTAAGTAGTCATAAGCATATCGTAAGCTCACTAATATTTCTATTTTAATGATTTGAAAGTTATAGGAAAGCTCCTGTTTGTGTTGTAATCCAGCGAAGAAAAGTTTCACACCCGCCTTCAATCGGGATAGTTATTATAGCAGGCATATCGTAAGGATGTAATTCTTTAACCGCTGATATTACCTCATCCGTCATTTTAGACTCTGTCTTTATCAACGCAACGACCTCATGATCACGCTGAATCTTCGAATCCCAATTATAAATCGAAATCACATGAGGTATAATATTCACACAGGCCCCAAAACCTCGTTTTATAACCTCATCAGCAATAAGCTCTGCAATTTCAAGCGATGGACACGTTGTATAAATTACTGCTGTTTTAATCTTATGCATTAGCGTCAACTTCCAGCTCTATTTGAAAATAATAATGATATTTACAGAAATAACACGATGGATAATTAGTAGTTCAAGAAACAAGACATGATGTATAACAAATTTAGAAAAATTGCGTTTGTAACAAGTGATCACACAGAGGCTGTTGAGGCTGGCAAGCGCCTTTCTGCAAAATACTCTCAAACTGCTGTCGACAAAGCCGATATCATTGTTGCACTTGGTGGCGACGGCCTTATGCTACAAACGCTTCATGCTTATATTAAAGAGAGCAAACCAATTTATGGAATGAACCGCGGATCGGTTGGATTTCTCATGAACGAGTACAGTGAGGATAACTTAATTAAGCGACTCGTTAATGCACAGCGCACATGTATTCATCCTTTGTTAATGACCGCAGAGGATAAAATTGGTCGTTTTTACCATCGCCTGGCTATCAACGAAGTCTCATTATTTCGAGTATGCCATCAGGCCGCAAAGCTAAAAATATCCGTGGATAATAAAGTTCGCATGCCAGAATTGATAGGCGATGGTATTCTAGTTGCTACGCCCGCAGGGTCAACCGCTTACAATCTATCTGCGCAAGGACCAATTATACCGATAAAAGCGCCACTATTAGCTCTTACACCACTCTGTCCTTTCCGACCGCGGCGGTGGCGTGGGGCTCTACTCTCGAACAAGGCACGTATCTCAATCGATGTTTTAGAAGCAACTAAACGGCCAGTTATCGCTGTCGCAGACCATCATGAAGTGAGTTCAGTAGTAAAAGTATGCATCGAAGAAGCTAGAAATATCAATCTAATTATGCTGTTTGATCCTGATCATAATCTTGACGAGCGCATTCTGTCTGAACAATTTTTATTATGAAATAATAACAAAAACACCTTTATGCCGTCAACAAGCTAGAAGAGAACCAATTATAGTTTAAGATTTAAATTTGTGTGAATATAGAACGTACTTTTAGTGGTCACAAAATAAATATCAATTCCGCATCGCAGCGAAAATTAAAATATCTTCTCGCAAGAAATTTATCTTGAATATAAAAGTTTAAATTGTAATCCCAAAACACTATCAAATGTATTACACATGCAAATTTTAATATAAACTGGCTTTGTTGCCATTTAGATATTCTATTTTAAGTGCCTTGTCTCTGACGCCGAGACTAATTAGTCCAGACGAGTAGTTGTTTTTGCACTTAGACCGACATGAATTTTTTCTTCACCCTGTATTCATATCAAAACCTACAATACGAAAAAAACAAACATAGATTTCGTGCGCTCCATATGCGGGCTGAAAACTTAGAGATTTAAACATTTAGTTGAATTTTGAGCCTACTTTTTTGAAGTGTGATTACAAAATACACTTTAATAATCTCTTTCTTTATCACTAACGCGTTGTTTGGTCTCTCGATAAAATATCCATCAGTTGGTCTTGTACCTATCAAAAGCAGCTTAACCTTGAAAAGAAGTCAAATTAGCCAAAATGAAGTAACAAAGGAAATTTTAGCTGGATATACCCTAGCCAATCGAGATGAAAAGTAATACAATTATTAATACACTAAAAGCTTTTGAAGGTTATATAGTAGTAACATGCAATATACTCATCTCTTTTTATGTTACTACTAATTTTAAAAAATATAGACCAAATTTCAAGAAAGTTCTAACTTATGGCCGTACCTAAAAGAAAAGTCTCGCCTATGAAACGAGGTTTCCGTCGATCATCTGATGCTCTAAAGAAACCTGCCTACATTGAAGATAAGAACAGCGGCGAATTACGGCGTCCTCATCACATTGACTTGAAAACAGGAGTATATCGTGGACGGCAGATCTTAAAACCTAAAGACTAATCATAATTATAAGTCTATATGTAGTTCAAATTAGTGCTTCCAACTAAAGTTTATCCTGCGATCAAACTCTACTCTTAATGTGATTAGAGGTATTTTATGTCAGTTCGTTCTATTCCACTGCTAGTTTTTGTGTTTTTAGCATATAACTTGATAGTATTATTTGCAGGAGGTGTTAAACCTTACGAAGTACTTGAATTCAAGGTATTAATAGTACCAATGATGACAGGTTTCTGGGAACTGACAACTGGCGACCTGCTTGTCTTATCTCTATTCGTGTTAATGTTTTTCGAACTTTTGAAATCAACATACACTTCAAGCATCTCATTACTTGATCACGCACTTTCAATGATCTTATTCGTAATTTGTCTAGTTGAGTTCTTGCTATTGCCTCAAGCTCATACATCTGTTTTTTTCTTTGTTGTGGTTGGTTCGCTGATTGATGTTATCGCAGGTTACACTATTGGAATAAGAGTTGCTCGACGTGATTTTACAATCGGAAATAATCCATAGGAAAGAATTAATTTGTTAAAATCTTACTTTAAAGTTCAAATTTCCTGATCCTATTTTAGCAGCACCAAAACTTGCTATGTATGCTTATAAGTGAACTTATGAGACAAACGTCTAAGTTTAACTTATAAAACAATGAACCTGATCAAAAATTTGAAGTTACAAAATACAAATTTGTATGAAACAATGACTTTATGTTGCAAACTACCTTGTGTAGACAGCTCATGAATGAGACACGACACAAATGAAAATTATACTTTTGATCTATGCTTATCTGCTTAATATTATAACAACATACCTAAATTTCATTGGACTGGCTTAAGAATAATGTCAGTGCAGTAATTCTACATAAACACTTCGTTGTCGTTCCATTTAAAGATGTGCCAAATATCTTCTTAATAACTCTCTTTAAACTAAAAAGATTTGATTTATTGCAAAGCATTGAGATAAGAAGAATTACATACACATTTCCTTATAATTTTAGCTCATCTAAAGATAAAGACTGTTACTTATACTAATGAAGTCGCGTTGTTTTTTAGTCGCTTCGCGGGAAAGAGTTTTGAATTCATGTAACATAGCTTAAAGCTGCCAACTTTCAGGTTAAATAAATATAATGAAATAATTTTTACTGCAGATTAACTCTTTATTTTTCATCAGATTGTCTAATACGTCTAGGATATAGGTACTAGTGCTTCTCATTTGCTACTTTATTCTCTATAAATCTGATAAAGCAAGATGCCGATATTCAAATAAAAATAGGCTAGCTTAATTAAAATCATTAATAATTAATGCTGCATTTAAAGTGTAAATAATTTCAACCACAAAACTAAAGAATTAACCAGTGACAAACAAAAAACAGGGACGCAAGCGTCCCTGTTATAATTACAACTACTATAATATTAAAACTTAATGCGAGAACCAAGTACAATTTGATCAAGAGTACCGTTGTCATTACCACCTAGCTCAGCATCCATATGTTTGTACCAAAGATACAGATCCATAGCAGCCGCATCAATTTTCTGCTCTACGCCTACACCGTACACATCGAGACTAGAGTCTTGACCAATCTCTCTTTCATTAGTAGTGTACATCGCCCAAAGATTTGTCTTACCTAAAGGGCTAAACTTTCGGTTAACACCAGCTGTGACATGCCAACCAGTGTTGGTATCCTCACCAGAATTTGCTAAACCATCCTCATTCATACCAAACGCAGAAGCAATGTAGACACCAGAGGGTAAGTGCATCAAACTACCGGATAACCCGAGCGAACGACAGTCGCGCTCACCATCTGCATTTTTATTAGTGCAGGAAGCACCTGACACAGAGCTGTTAGCTGCACTCCCATCTGTATCTTGAGAATAGCCAACTCCAAAAGCTAGACGAATACCTTTAACTTCTCGACCATAAGTAAGAGCAGCATCCCAATAGTCGTCACCGCCAGTGGAGGCAGAAAAAGCAAAACCGATAAATGTCGGAGAAATATAGCGAACTACATCTCGACGATCACCCTCACCCGCAAACGCAACTGAAGCGCCACCATGTTGAGCAAAAGTAACATCTCCGCCAGCTTTCAAGCCGCCCATATCATCGCTGTAGTCTGGCCCGTTACCCAAACCACAACCCAGACAAATCTCAGTAATACCGTCGGTTGCCGCTGATGTCCAGCCCAACCACACAGTACCAAACCGTTTAGACTTCAGATAAAGCGCTTCGTGGCGCACATCCAACCCTTTTGACGCAACAGGCGTATCTTGGTCGACAGCAGATGAATCGTTACGGCGAACGCCGAACTCCATTAGGAAACCTGCAGACCAATCAGGTGTAATTATAGCTTCGCCATCAAAACGAAAACGAGAACGCGACGCATTGTGTGATACGAATGAAGTATTCGTATCATTATTCTCAGCCGCACCATCTACTTCCCAGAAAACTATCGCTTCGTTCACGTGACCTGACACAGCCAACGAAACACGGCGATTACCTTTACGTGCAGAGGTGGCTTCCAACTCCGCAATACGCTCTTCAAGATCTGCACAGCAATCGCCACCCAAATCAGCAGCGTAACCGGCCGCAGCAAACATTGCACCAGCAGCGGTGGCAATGGCCATACGGCTTATAGACTTCACAAGTCCCCCAGTCATAATATTCTCCACGTCTGTGGTTGCAGTTATTGCAGAAAGCACCACGCGCTGTCCGGCGACAGCCCGTGCCCGGACACAACGGTACGCACGCGCGTGTGCGCACACAGTTCTGACCGGACGCGATACAAACTCACGACTGACGCGAAAAACTTCGTGCGGCTCAATTAACCACCGGACATGCTCTCTGCTGCGAAAACGCTAAATGCTCGGAACTTTAAATATGCGTTCTATGTTGCAGACCCCTCGCGGGATTCGACCGCACGACTCACTACTAATAGTATATGTATGCTAGGAATCTCATCAACGCAAATATCGCATACAACTAATTAAGGTCAATTCACAGCAAAGTTGCATTCTCGCAACACTTTTTCGTCATTTTACGCGAAAAAAGCTGCAGAAGCTAACTGGTATGTTCTGCATTGTATGTAAAAATCATAAAAGAACTATTCATTGCAACTTGAGCAAAAGTCAGAACAAGTGAATGCACTACGAGGAATTAGAATACAGATTTTTTGTATCATGATATCGGACTAGGACTTTAATGGTGCTTTTTAATTAGGGATTTTCACTAGGCAATCAACTTACATGTATGAATAAATTCAAAGTGCGAACAAGATTTTTAGAAGCTTCCAAATCAGTATAACCTAAACTTAAAGCAATTGAGAAAATTGCCACTGACATATGCAAAAGGGTTGCCCTAACCAAGCAACCCTCTATTAAGAAACAGAAATAATTACTTCTATGTCAGAATTTAATACGAGCACCTGCCGTTATGGCGTTAGATTCATTTGTCAGAGTGTTAGAGGGCATGATATCAGCGTCGTTATATTGATAAATCAGGTACACATCCATCGCTGCCGCATCAATTTCTTGGGAAACACCAGCTGTTATATTCATTGGCTCAGAATCATAATTATTGCTTTCACTAGCACCATAGCCAATTTCAAACGTTGTTGAGCCAGCCAATAACCACTTACCTTTAATCCCGCCGGAGATATAGTAAGCAATCTGCTCATCCGCAGCTGTGTCAATAACCCCGTAAACGGTGTTGAGAAATATACCAGATGGAACATGCATCACGGATGCAGAACCAGAAATAGTTTTTGTGTCAGTCCCATCACCAACGTTTGAACCATCTTCTTTATTCTGATAACCAATGCCAGCTGCAATACGAATTGCACCAAACTCACCCGCATACCGTAGAGCTGCACTGTAACCATCGTCATTTTTTATGTCTGGAGAGTCATCGTGAAACCAAGACGCACTTACAGAAAAGCCAGCGAATGTTGGCGATACGTAGTGAACTCCTCGCTCTCGTGATCCATCGATGCTAGAGGTACTGCAATTAGTTATTACATCTTGCAATTCCTCACATGAATATTGAGAAATGGCACTCTCCAGGGCGATTTCCGCAATACCATCAGTAGCAGAACTAGTGCGCCCTAACTTAATCGTACCCAAGGCCTTACTCTGTAAATAAACCATGGTGTGGCGATATTCTACCGAGCCATCATTAGCTTTGTCGCTATTATCAACTCCAATTTCCATTCTGTAGCCTGCGGTCAAATCAGCATTTATATTGGCTCTACCTTTAAAGCCAAATCGGCTACCTGAACGACCGTTATTATCACGCGATTGAAAGTGACCTTTAGCATTTTCATCATCATGCCAGACTATAGCACGATTAACCTGCCCATAAACTGTCAATGAGATTTTTCTATTACCCTTACGAGCTGTGGTTGATTCCAGCTCAGCAACTCGCTCTTCCAAATCTGCACAGCAATCACCACCAAGATCAGCAGCTTTCACTAAGACACTATTAAACAAAAGACAAGCCGCAATTACGAGCGCAATGCGGCCTGATGACTTAACCAGTCCTCCGATCATACCTCTACTCCGTTGGACAACGCCACAGGACCCTCTCAGCAAAACTATCTGATATATCGCAGCCTAAGCTTTGTGCTGAGGCAGATCGCATTATGACATATTATTATTATTCAGTCTCGTACGATAAATCTGAGAATATCTTTAGCCGAAGATACTTCCGGATCGCAACCTTAATCATGGTGTTCGGTTGATTTGCCCACAAACCTATTAAATTATTGCTTGCGAGGATACAATCTACACACAAAAAATATATCCTCACCGACTTGAGGCTAATCCTAACATTATTATCAGATTAAAACTGAGTCCATTAACTTTAGGGTGCCCTTACGCTAATAATTCTTTTCAAAGACACACCTCAATGTCGCCTTCCCTCTTTAAGCACAAACTTAATCCCACGAGGTTGAGTAAAAACGCATTATTTTGTGACATTGTTTCAAGAATACACATAGATTTTAATTAACTGTTGTAATATGCAAAGGTTAACAAGAATAAACGCAGCGTAATTTAAATCATTAAATATTTACAGATTCAATTTTCTTCTATATCAAAGATATATCTTTTGTAAAAAAAACTTGCCCCCCCTCCAATAGTAGTTTATTGCTTTTCAGCGATTTATGCGCCTTATTTTACTTGCAGAGGCACTTTAGTTTATGACTATTAAGTCCTATGATATTGTTATTGTCGGTGCAGGGCCGGCAGGCCTTTTAGCAGGCCTTACTTTGGGACATGCTGGTTTCAACGTAGCAATTTGCGGAAAGCTACCTAAACTTGCTAAGGAATCACTAGATACCAGGACTGCTGCCCTTTTTAACGATAGCATAGTAATGCTTGATAATCTGGGTATTTGGTCTGACCTGAACAATTACTGCGCGCGAATAGACGCTATCCGTATTGTCGATGATATGAAGCATTTACTGCGCGGTCCAGAAATGGTGTTTAACGCGAATTTATTGGGCTTGCAGGCTTTAGGTTGGAATGTACCTAATTCTAAGCTTGTTGAACATCTTTCTATTGCGAATTCAAACTTAGACTGCTGTCAACTCGTTTTAGGCACTAATGTGGTCTCCACAAAAGTTGAAAATGAAGAAGTAATTGTCAAAGATAGCACGGGCAGCACACTACGAGCCAAACTTTTAATTGCGGCTGATGGTCAACATTCAATTGTGCGTGAAACAACTGGCTTGAAAGCACACAAGATATCGTACATGCAGTCTGCCCTTACAACCATATTTCAACATTCGCGGCCACACTATAACATTTCTTCTGAATTTCACCGTCCAGGCGGACCGTTGACCGTAGTCCCATTACCAGGCAATAAATCTAGTTTAGTTTGGGTCGATACAATTGGAGCTATACGGAAGGCTTTGTTATTAAATGACGATGCCTTTGTAGCTCAGCTGGAAAAGCAATTACATGGAGTGCTTGGAGGAATAAAGAATCTTGAAGTACGTCATCAATTTTCACTTGCAACGCTTACGGCGAACAAGCTTATCTCGAACAGAACCGCTCTAATTGGCGAGGCGGGGCACGCATTCCCTCCAATTGGAGCGCAAGGACTGAATCTCTCATTTCGTGATGTCGCCATATTAACAGAAGTTCTTACTCATGCTGGGGAGAGCGGCTTAGATATA
This sequence comes from Hyphomicrobiaceae bacterium, assembly GCA_013214245.1. Classification (GTDB taxonomy): domain Bacteria; phylum Pseudomonadota; class Alphaproteobacteria; order Rhizobiales; family Hyphomicrobiaceae; genus Tectiglobus; species Tectiglobus profundi. The sequence continues at coordinate 14,263 of JABSQE010000011.1, read as the reverse complement.
GGTGCATCAGGAACATTACAACAATATCAAGACCATCGTGCTTTTGACATACGACTTAGAGTCTGGGGCATCGATGCGCTAAATCGTTCATTAACAAGTACTTGGCCAGGTTTACACATCATACGAAGCGGTCTTTCTTATTTTGTAGAGAGTGTGCCTTCACTTAAACGCATGCTTATGCGTGCCGGTTTTTCAGGCACGACTAGAGTGCCAGAATTGATGCGCAAATTATAAGCATTACTTGATAGTATTAGAGAGTTGAGACCTTAAGAGCTGAATTCCAACTGTCAGCCATTCCCATATCATTAAGTGAGCCATTACACAACATCAATATTGTGGTATGCGTTTGATAATATTTCTTTCAAAAGGTTAAGTGTTAAAGCATAATAGTCTAGTTTCTAAAAATTTATGCTTGTAATAATCTAAATAGATCAAAAAGTATCTTTGCAAAGTTAGACCCCATTAAATTTGCTTGCGTTCATTTTCAAAGTCGCTCAACCACAAAAAAAACTTTTAACAAGCATACAATTCGAGCTAGCAACTTAAACTTACCGTATGTTTTATTAGAGTTGTTAATTAAAGAATTCATAATCTGTTTTCAGACCTTTTTAAAGCGTTGCGTGTTTAAACCATCTAGTCATATCAATTGTCGATTTCTGATCGAAAACTTTATTTAAACAAACAAAAATATAGGTTCTGAAAAGCACAAAGCTACATATTAACTGTCTCGCGCGACAGTGTAAATAAATTCTTTTAAGGTTACAATTTTCTAACTAATCTTGAATGGCTTATTCTTTATTATAATGGATTGATCTCAACAAAGCTGTTTTATGTCAATCGTTAGGTATACCTAATTAGTGATTTGCTATTTAAAATCAACACATATTTAAAAAAATACACTTTAAGTCTTGGATGTTATGGAATAACGGCTTAAGTTTAGGCTTAGCCGAAAAATGATCTTAGTCTAAATCCAACAACATTCGACCAAATAAGGACCAGCAATTTAATATTTGCTGGATAAAAGTAACAATAAGGAATACAACAATGTGATTGACATAACGAAATCTTTAGTTTTGCGATAGGTAGTTTGTTCTTCGTTACGTGTCAGTATTGAGCTGCCCATATTAAGTATTAACGACAAATAATAACACGAAGTATTCGAAAACAAACTATCAAGATCACAAGCGAAATATAAAATTAGGGTATCCAAAAATGCAGAAGATCGTAATTTATCTTACAACATCTTGTCCGTTCTGTTATAAAGCTAAAAATTTACTCGACAATAAAGGAATACCATATGAGGAAATCGATGTCGGCAAAAATTTATCGAAACGGACAGAAATGGAAAAACTATCTGGTGGCAAACACACTGTTCCGCAAATTTTTATCGGAAGTCAACATATAGGAGGATGCGACGATCTTTGTGACTTGGAGCAACAAGGCAAGCTCGATTGCCTATTATCGAATTGATTATTCCTTTAAGTTAAAGTTTAAAAAGATTCAATTCTTTTTTCTAGACGACTGTCATTACATCAAAAAATTAGATACTTTTTAATAATGATTTGCATATATAAAGAGTAGTTAACACCATAATCACCTTTTTGTGCTAAGACACTGCCAAAATTAGGTATTAGTATCATACTCTGATAGTGCAAGTTGCGCAGATTAAGCCTAAGTTTTAATTAACATAAAAAGATTAAACAAAAATTTGCTATGATCCTCTATAAATTGCAATGTGACTTAGATCACGCATTTGAAGCTTGGTTCTCTAATAGCGAGGCCTTCGAACAACAATCAAAATGTAACCTTATAAAATGTCCGAAGTGCGGTTCTACGATAATATCTAAAGCCATTATGGCACCTAACATTGGCGTTAAAACTAATAGAAAAGAACACTCATCATCCAACTTTAATAGCTCAGGGGGAATGGCTATTGCATCTGGACCAGCTTCGACTGACCCACAGCATGAAACATTCAAGACGAAACGTAGAATTGCGGCTGCTGCCAGAAAACTACGTGAGTTTGTCAAAAAAAATGCAGACTATGTAGGTTCTGAATTTGCCATCGAGGCCCGTAAAATTCATTACGAGGAAGCGGAAGAAAGAGGGATTTATGGGAAGGCGTCTAACATAGAGATTCGAGAATTGTTGGAAGAAGGTATTGAAGTTCAACCATTGCCCACATTGCCAGAAGATCAAAACTAATTACAAAATTTAAATCTTTTACAGTGTATCTTAAATAAACTCTAATAGTTTAATTAATAAACTCCTAAAATACTAATCTTTGATAGTACATATCTAGATTTCACAACTAAATCGTAAAACGTAGTATTGAAGTTAAGCCTGGCCTAGAATCCATACCTATCTTTGTATAGCGAATTACAGCAAATTTTTATTTTTTGAATAACTTCTAATTTAGCTGTATACACATCAATAAATTGCAGTATTTAGTATTGGGAGAAACTCGAACTATTCGAACTACAACATACGGCTTAGTAAAAAATATGATAAACTTGCCATCACGGTTTATATTTCACAATGGTAGTTTAACTTTTGTTCATTACATATGATTTGCATCTGACATTAACTAATACTGTCTTAAGTATTAACTTTACACCTTCAAAGTTGTGAGCTTATAATTAATTAAGCCATAATTTAACTTAATTTTTATTATTATTATGTATAAACATTTCATATGCAGTCTTGTTACAGATAGAGACATTATTCAGTGTAAATCTTCATTCTGGAAACTCATTTAAAGCTCAGACAGTACCTTGTGGCAATCGATACGGTTTATACTATGCATTTGCTATGACGTCGGTTTTTTTTAGAGACATACGACTTTTCTTAGAGCCTATCCAATTTATTGATTATCTATTCAAATTAATGATATTAGATCTAAAGTAGCGAGCAAACTTTTTAAGAGAATGCTGTATACACTTCGTTAACCTTAAGTGCTAAATTCGCGTTGTGCTAGTCCAGCTGATAGAAACATCAAAAATCAACAGGATGAATTGCTAACAATGCAAATAAATTCTAAACAAGTGTTTTTTTTATGGCAAAAAATGGAGAGCTCTTTTCTATGGCGAAGGCGTATGTTAGTTGCGTCGGCTTCGATTTTTCTTATTATACTTGCAGAAACTGCACAGCCTCAGGAAATTAGATCTACAGCAGATAAATTACCTCAATTTGCTAGTCTCAAAGCCAGTCCTGCAGACGTTAGAACAGGACCTGGCCGACAATACCCGAAAAGGTGGGTTTTTCGTCGTGCCGGCCTTCCTGTGGAGATTATTCAAACTTATAAAACATGGCGTCGCATACGCGATGTCGAGGGGACTAGCGGCTGGGTTTCACAACATCTCTTATCAAGGCGTCGTACAGCACTTGTTATGCCTTGGGACGCAAATAAACCCTCAAAACAACCTGTCTATGTAGCTTTAAGATCTTCAGCTAGGACTGGTGCGGAAACAATAGCACGTTTGGAAGCCGGTGCATTGGTTAATGTAAAGTATTGTAATGGAAAGTGGTGTTTTGTAACAATAAGACACTTTGCAGGTTACATTTTTCAAAAGAAACTATGGGGAGTTTATTTATCAGAGGAAATAAGTTAAGCTCTAATAGGTAATATATATATTATTTTATTATACAAACAGTGGTAACTTGTACTAACTTCGTATAGATATATGATTACATCAAATAGTAAAAGTGCTTTAGCTAGTGCTAGAATACTCTCTTGCATTCATGACTGATAGCACTTGAATAGGTAAAGTCAGTATTGTATAGGTCATGCAGATGAAAAAAATTAGGACAAGCTGGCGAAGCGGTCGTAAAAAAATTCAACTCTGACACTTTTATTAGTTTATGTATCGTTATGATAGGTGCAGGTTATCGTTGCAACACTAACAAAATTTCGCAAAATTAATGATTACAATTCGTTTATCGTGCACACAGTCAGGTCGCAAGTTAAAACTTTACATGATATTGTAAAATGTACTTGCGTTCGCGACGAGAAATAATCACGTTAACCTTTTTAAGGTTTTGCGCTGAGACTTTTGAAGATATTAAACATTTGTGTTATAAAGGTTTATATCTATATAACAACAGCTGGCTTAACATGTCAGCAGGGAAGCAGACTGCAAACCACTATGACTGAACGGCATTCGAGTTACGATTACGAAGATATCCTCAGCTGTGCCCGCGGTGAACTTTTTGGAGTGGGAAACGCGCAGTTGCCACTGCCACCAATGTTGATGTTTGAAAGGATAACATCGATAACAAGCAATGGTGGTTCTTTTGGAAAAGGACAGGTTGTGGCTGAGCTTGAGGTGGCTAACAATCCAGATTGTGAGTGGTTTTTTTCTTGCCACTTCAAAGGGGATCCAGTAATGCCAGGCTGCCTAGGTCTTGATGCACTTTGGCAGATGACAGGTTTTTTTCTAGGATGGCTTGGGGCAACTGGGCGTGGAAGAGCACTAGGAGTGGGTGAAGTTAAATTTACCGGAATGGTTTTGCCTACGGTAGAAAAATTGGAATACATAGTTGATTTGAAGAGAATTGTGCTACGAAAGCTTAAATTGGGTATTGCAGATGGGCGTTTACTTGCTGATGGCGAATTGATTTACACAGCGAATGACTTAAAGGTTGGTTTATTTGCCACTAAAGATTAAGTTAGCACTTAGAGGACAAATTAATCAATAGTGTCAAGGATAGAAGATATAGATATCATAAGAAGTAAAAACTTTGAGAGATGTGAGCCACACGGGCTATGATATCAAGAATAGGCTTGCAGCCATTAAGGACTTAACATGAGGCGCGTTGTCGTCACTGGACTAGGTATTGTCTCGAGCATTGGCAATTCTAATCAGGACGTTATCTTATCTCTACGAGACGGCAAATCCGGCCTTGTACATGCGGACGTGTATAAAGAGCTAGGTTTTCGCTGCCAAGTTCATGGCTGCCCTAGTTTAGATTGGCACGAATTAGTTCCACGTAAACCTCGGCGTTTTATGGAGGCTGGGTTAGCTTGGAATTATATTGCGATGGATCAGGCAATTAAAGATTCTGGGTTGGAGAAATACGAGGTAACAAATGAACGCTCGGGCATTATCATGGGTTCAGGGGGGCCATCAACCGTTGCTATAGTGCGTGCAGCGGAAACAACACTTAATAAAAACCCAAAAAAAATCGGACCTTTTGAAGTGCCGAAAGCAATGTGTTCGGGGCCATCGGCTTTACTTGCAACTAGTTTCCAGATTAAAGGAATAAATTATTCTATTTCTTCTGCATGCTCTACCTCCGCGCATTGTATTGGTAATGCTGCTGAGCAGATAATGTGGGGTAGACAAGATGTAGTTTTTGCAGGCGGATGTGAAGAATTAGATTGGCGGCTGTCCGTTTTATTTGATGCTATGGGAGCCATGTCATCTAATTTTAATAATACACCCCAAAAAGCTAGTCGCGCTTACGATAGAGATCGTGACGGGTTTATTATTGCGGGCGGCGCAGGCGTTGTTGTTTTAGAAGAACTGGAACATGCTAAGGCACGAGGGGCTAGAGTTTATGGTGAAGTTGTTGGATATGGTGCAACATCTGATGGCTTCGATATGGTCGCCCCTTCTGGTGAAGGTGCTGTAAGGTGTATGAGGCAAGCCATTCAGGGCTTTACTGGAAAGGGAGTTGGTGTAGTAGATTATATTAATCCGCACGCCACATCGACGCCAATTGGTGACCAGCGAGAAATTGAAGCTATCATTGAGGTTTTTGGTAATAATATACCTATGATATCTGCGACTAAATCATTGACTGGACACTCTCTAGGGGCCATTGGTGTCCAAGAAGCAATATTTTCTTTGCTTATGATGCAAGAAAATTTCGTATGCGCTAGCGCCAACATAGATACGCTTGATTCAAATTTTAACGGCATTCCAATACTTCAGAAGCGTCGGGATAATGTAAATATAAATTCTGTTATGTCTAATAGTTTTGGCTTTGGTGGAACAAATGCAACTTTGATATTTCAGAGATATTAGAATTACCCTTTATTTCAATGTTTTATTGTTTAGACAGCGACACCAAACCTTGGGTCGAGTCTAAACCAAACCTTAGCCTGTCTCCTAAGAACGAGCGTCTCGTGATCAACTTATTTATAACTTACATGTCTGCGGGCGGTAATGGTCAGAATAGTACTCAATTTGCTGAGTACCTTTCTTGAAAAACGTGTACGAGGAATAAAATGGCTGACATTGATATCGCAAAACCAGCTCCATTGATGGCTGGAAAACGAGGTCTTATCATGGGCGTTGCGAATGAGCGCTCAATAGCTTGGGGAATTGCTCGCATACTTGCAGGCCAAGGTGCAGAACTTGCTTTTACCTATCAGGGTGAAGCTTTTGGACGTCGCGTCGTTCCCTTAGCGCGAACTGTAAATTCAGATATTATAGTACCCTGCGATGTCAGTAACATCGAAAGCGTCAACAATGTTTTTTCGAAGATAAAGAATACTTGGGGCTCCATAGATTTTGTAGTGCACGCTTTGGCTTTTTCAGATCGCCGTGAGCTTCAAGGTAGGTATGCAGATACTTCACGAGAGAATTTTGTCAATACTATGATAGTCTCATGTTTCTCATTTACGGAAATAGCAAAACGTGCAGCTGAATTGATGCTAAATGGCGGAGCAATGATCACGCTAACTTACGGTGGGGCAACTGGATGGGTTCCATCTTATAATGTTATGGGGGTCGCAAAGGCTGCTCTGGAGTCTTCAGTTCGATATCTAGCAACTGACCTTGGCTGCAACAATATCCGCGTTAATGCCTTGTCAGCGGGTCCTATGCGAACTCTAGCAGGATCTGGTGTGTCTGATGCGCGTGTCATTTTTAATTTTCAACGCGACCATTCCCCTTTAAAACGAACTCCTTCCTTAGATGAGGTAGGAGGATCAGCTCTCTATTTATTATCCTCACTGTCCGGTGGTGTTACCGGTGAAGTTCATTATGTTGATTGCGGTTATAACACCGTATCAATGCCAAATCTTGCCTCGCTTAAGACACTTGAAGAAGATTCTGCAGCTGCACGCAATAAGATTAAACCTTGATATATAATTATATTATCACATAGTTAATAAATGTTTTGAAAATTGAGATCTGAAACTTTTTTTATTTCTGATTTTACCGAACTTTTACGTATTAGTGAAACAGCGGTTACGTAGTTATTGAGTAATCTAAGTTTGTTTCAGAAAAGTATATAATTACTATTCATCAGATAACCGTAAGTTACAATCGGTTTACTTTAAATGTGTGCGTGCAAGCATCTTTAATTAGAGGGCCATTGGCTCAACTCTCGCTTTCAATTGACCGCCCACCAATGTCATCGCGATAAAAGCTCTCTGGCCAATCAATTCTTCTCGCTACATCATATGCTTTTTTTTGTGCATCTTTTAAGTTCCTTCCACGGGCTGTGATATTTAAAACGCGACCGCTATTTGCTAGAATACGATTTTTCTTACGCACTGTTCCCGCATGAAACACGATTGCGTCAGTTTCATTTATACCGTCTAGCCCTTTTATCTCCGTATTTCTCTGCGGAGAATGTGGATATCCCTCGGCAGCCATGACAATCGTTAGTGCTGAATCATTCTTCCATAATAATTTCAATCTATTAAGACTACCATTACAAGTTGCGAGAAGAGCTGGTAACAAATCTGTTTCAAGACGAAACATAAGGACCTGACACTCAGGATCACCAAATCGTACATTGTATTCAATAAGTTGAGGACCTTTTTCGGTTATCATTAAACCAGCATAAAGTACACCAGTGTAAGGCATTCTTCGTGCAGCCATGCCGCGGATCGTTGGAACAATAATGCTTTCCATCACTTTAGTGTTAAGCTTTTCAGTAAGAACCAACGCCGGAGAAAATGCTCCCATACCACCTGTGTTCGGTCCAGTATTACCATCACTAAGACGTTTATAGTCCTGAGCTGTTCCCAGAGGAATCGCGTGTGAGCCGTCTACTAAAGCAAAAAAACTGGCCTCTTGACCAATTAAAAACTCCTCTATTACAACTTCATAGCCGGCAGTTCCAAAGGCACCCGCGAAGCAGGCGCGAACTGATTGTACAGCTTCTGATATTGTTTGAGCTATCTCCACTCCTTTGCCAGCAGCTAAGCCATCAGCTTTAATAACAATTGGTGGTTTCTGCCTCTGAACATAGTTAATGGCTTCATCAAGTTCAGAAAATCTAGCGTAATCTGCCGTTGGAATACCGAACTCTCTACAGAAATCTTTTGCAAATCCTTTGGAGCCTTCTAACTGTGCAGCTGCCCGACTCGGACCGAAAACAGTAATTCCTACTGCCATCAGCTCATCAACTATTCCTGCAACCAGTGGTATTTCCGATCCCACTACAACAAATTCAATTGCTTTTTCACGGCAAAAAGCAATAATTTCAGAAAAATTGTTGAGACTGATATTGACACAAGATGCTATACTCTCGATACCGGCATTACCTGGAGCGCAATATAACTTATTGAGCAAAGGACTGGAGCACAAGGTCCAGGCCAAAGCGTGCTCTCTACCTCCACTTCCCAAAAGCAGTAGGTTCATTTTTTCGTGTCCTTATTCTGGTTCTTACGTCACATTTTTTTAAGCAAATTACAACAAGTAATTTTATATCATATGGTGCTTGACTATGCCTTATCGAAAAAGTTTAGTCTTGTAACTTCAAAATATTTATAACTAAAAAATTAGTGGACTTAAGCATTGATGAAGCTAACTCCTAACCAAAGTGCAAAAAGTAATTTAACAGAATTTTCAGTATCAGAACTCGCCGTTGCGATAAAGAACACACTCGAAACAGGTTTTTCACATGTATCTCTACGAGGAGAGGTTTCAGGTTATCGTGGTCCACACGCTTCAGGTCACTGCTATTTTGCCATAAAAGATAACCGTGCTAAGATCGATGCGGTGATATGGCGAGGTGTTTTTGGAAAACTTAAAATTAAACCCGAAGAGGGAATGCAGGTTACAGCTAAAGGGCGCGTTACAACTTATCCCAATTCATCAAAGTATCAGATTATTATTGAAACGATAGAACCCGCGGGATTAGGTGCTCTGATGGCTCTTCTTGAACAGCGGAAAAAAAAACTCGCTGGTGAAGGCCTGTTCGATGAGAGTCGTAAACAGTTGCTTCCATTTCTTCCAAGAGTCGTAGGCATCATTACTTCACTAACTGGTGCAGTATTACGTGACATGATGCATGGTTTTAACGAACGCTGTCCAACACACGTTATATTATGGCCAGTTCATGTACAGGGCGAAAATAGTGCCGCCGAAGTTGCTTCGGCCATCTGTGGATTCAACCAAATGGATGGTTCGAAGGGATTAGCTCGTCCTAATGTTATAATCGTCGCTCGTGGTGGTGGCAGCCTTGAAGACTTATGGTCTTTCAATGAGGAGTGTGTTGTCCGTGCCGTTGCAGAAAGTAAAATACCATTAATTTCAGCAGTCGGACATGAAACCGATTGGACTCTTATAGATTTGGTAGCTGATGCACGGGCTCCGACCCCAACCAAAGCCGCGGAATGGGCTGTGCCGAAATTTAGCGATATTGCTGCACAAACAGAGAATTTTGCTATTCGCTTAAAATCTACCGCTCGAAGATACATTACAACAGCAAAGATAAATCTTCGTGCTGCGATCCGCGGACTGATGCGCCCCCAAGATTTAATTGCATTACCTCAGCAGCGTTTCGACAGTGTTGAACAACGGTTAACTAAGAGCGTTATTAATGCTGTGCAAGCGCACAACATTGGTTTTATGAAAGTCATAAATAAACTTAATACGTCTACTATTTTGGCTCGTATACAAAATATGCAAACTAGATTGTTTTTATTACAGCACCGAAATAAAGACGTTTACTTGCGAATAATCAATATTAATAGAAATGCACTTGTAACCATTGCAACACGTATAAGCGCTGAATTCATATGTTCGCGTATCACTCAGAGCAATGAATATTTAGTTGCAGTTACCACTAATTTACACCGATCCTTTCGTCAACACATCACTAATAAGCGCACGGCAATTGAGCAAAATAACAAGCTACTTGTATCTCTTGGCTATCAAAGCGTTCTTGCCCGCGGATTTGCAGTTGTTCGAAGTTACGGTGGACAAACGATAAAAACAAGGCATGATATAACTAATGATATGTTCTTACAGATCGAATTTTATGATGGAAAAATTGGAGCTCGGGCCCTGCATGATACTAAAAGCTGTGAACACACAATAAGAACTTCCAAATTAAAAAAAGTACAGCACGATAATAAATGTAACAATGATAAAATCAATGACGAAAAAGAGAGTGGGCAGGGCTCGTTGTTTTAAAAAGCTATGCTTGCTAAAGCTAACGCCTGAAATTTACACAATACACTATTTTGACCATTATTAAAGAAAACTAATTGGAAATTGAAATATAGACTTTTAGGAAAGGTTAGATTGAATGTTTTTATTCAAAAAAAAAGCACACATTAAGTATTTAGATGGGGAATTTCAAGTTCTAATACCAGGTGATTTTGTAAAGTGTGCTGTTAGTGGCAAGCCTATACCAATATCAGAGTTACGTTACTGGAGTGTCGCTCGCCAAGAACCTTACTACTCTGCTGAAGAATCACTGAAGCGTTGCATTATGGATGGTAGAGCATAAATCTATCATTCAAATTAGTTTCCTTTACACCCACCAATTACGAATTTACTGGCGCAAAACCTAATTACGTTTATGATATAGTTGTAGATGCTGTGAGCTTACCAATTCCATTATAGCTATAAAAGTAGATTACTCAAACCTTAATGTAGGCACTTTACTTAACATACTATTGAAGTATTGATGAACCTGAAAAAGACACTTTAAATCAAAAACTAAAACACACTTCACATAGAGCTGCATTACCATAGCTATAGTAAATTGTAGATAAATACTTTCTCTGAACTATCAATAACTCTTTTTGTTACAAGATAGTTTTTAAATAGGAGAAAGAAAATTGTTAGCAAAACTACTTCGAGTATTTTATTAACTCGTCAGTTGCTTTTATAGATTCTTTTATAAAACTTTTAATTGTTGCTTTTGCTTGATGTGTACAATTAGGGTAGATATGTGAATATCCTCGATATCCACGATTAAATTGACGCGCTAATACTGCCTTACGTTCAGAAGAAGTTCCTACTGCATTAATCAATTCTTGCATGTTGTTACGCCACTTTTGCCCATCATTAGATGAGCATAGCTCTCGCAGATAATGAATCGCACCAAGAGATTCACTTAAACGATCAAGTTTTTGATCGTATGATCTAGTTCCTGCCTGTGCTAAGCTAGACGGTGCAATTATGACGATCATTAGAAATGCAACAGCTGACCTGCATATTCTATTAGTATTCTTTTTTAAAGACATCAAGCCTGCCAATCCAGATACAGAAGTATTTACTGTCTCTGAAACAAAAAACCCTAAACCATAAGTATTAGCACTTAATAGTTGGTGAATACTAAGACCCAATCGTCACATAAATGTTTGATATATTAGAGGACATAAACTACTAGTGCAAATATTATTTAATTAGAAATATTCAATATACTATTTTCATTATGCTTGAGAACTGGTACAATTTCAGGTGCTTTATTATTTATAGTTAGCAATTTTATTGGTGCGTTAAATTTTACATTATAACATTCAATCTTGCATGTTACTATGCTATACGATGTACAATACGAGCACGTATAGTACCATCTAATACACGAATTTTATTGAGTATTTCCCTTGGGTCAAACCGTACACATTCTGCATCGAGCACTACGTAGCCAACTTCACCGCTAGTTTCTAGATATTGTCCCATAATGTTGATATTATACTTTGAGAATACCTCATTGAAGCGATGTAGTGCACCTGGAGAATTATGGTGAACTTGCAGAAAACGTGTGCCGACAGGGCGAGGTGGTAATAAAACCTGTGGAAAGTTTACCGCACCAATAGTATTTCCGATATCAGAATAGTTTGCTAGCTTTAGAGCAACCTCTTGGCCTATACGTGATTGAGCCTCTACAGTAGAACCTCCCACGTGAGGTGTGAGTATCACATTTTGAACACCCTGAAGTGATGTTTTAAAAGACTTTACATTGGAAGATGGCTCTATTGGAAAAACATCAATTGCAGCGCCTGCTAACTTTCCACTTTTAAGTGCTGCCACTAAAGCATCAATATCGACAAGATTACCACGCGCATTGTTGATCAAAAAAGCGCCATCCTTCATTCCTAGTATTTGATTAGGTCCTATAATCCCTTTGGTCTCAGGTGTTTGTGGGAGGTGTAAACTCACCACGTCCGCATTAGATAAGAGCTTAGCTAGTGATCCTGCAGCCTCTACATTCCCATGTTGTAACTTATCAACATGATCATAGTAAATCACATGCATGCCCATAGCTTCAGCTAGGTTTGCTAGTTGCGTTCCAATATTGCCATAGCCAATTATACCCAAGGTTTTTCCACGCACCTCATAACTTTGAGCAGCTGTTTTTTGCCACTCTCCAGAGTGGGCTGCTGTTGAGCGTGAAAAAGTCCTCCTAAATAACATAATAATTTCAGCAATCGTAAGTTCCGCAACCGAGCGTGTATTCGAGAATGGTGCATTAAAAACCGGTACTCCTCGCAATTGTGCTGTTGCAAGATCGATTTGATTAGTTCCAACAGAGAAGCATCCAACGGCTATAAGTTTATTGGCAGCATTTAGTATATTAGCAGTCACCTGGGTGCGAGATCGAATTCCGAGAATATGAACGTTATTCAAGCGTTTGATCAATTCGATTTGATCAACTGAGCCAGTCAATAGCTCAACATTTTTGTACCCTTTTTCCTTAAAGGTTAATAAGGCTGTATCACTAATGCCTTCGAGTAATAAAATCTTGATTTTATCTTTTGCCAAAGATAGACATCCAGTTGCTATCATGCGATTTTATCCATAATTTGTTTTTACTCGATTAAAAAAAAGACTTGATTTTAAGAATAAAACCTAGAATTGCACCCTGCTATTATTTTCTGCTGATATAAATTAGCTGTTGTAACTAGAAGTTACGAAAGCTGCTTCTAAGAGGACAAAAAAACAAGCTTAGGGAATAAATAATAAAATGATTTTATGAATTATACATTTAATGACATATCTGTTAAGATCTATAATGTTTCTAAGGCTAGATGAATGATACTTTGCGTCACTTCAAACAGTAACTTCCCATACCATTTGATGAAAACTTCAATTAAATAGTAAACACTAAAATTTAAACTAGTTAGATCTTACTTCTCTGGAGGACATTGGTTTAACTCTAAGATAGAGCAATTAGAAGCCACGTTTTGTAATAATACAACATGGAACGGTAGTTAATTGTACACTCTGCATGACGAAGGGACTAGTATCTTAATAATCATTTAACTCAATACATTACACTGTATTTTCAATGCTCGGCATCGGTGCAAAAATATCAGAAGAAGAAAATAGTGGAAAAACTCACGATGTGAATAAGTAGTGTTACTTTAGCATAAAAAATTTATCTAATTTTCGTGCAATAATAACTATCTAAAAGACATTGAATAGTAACAGGATTGTAATTTTTTTTAAATTATCGCTAGTCGGCACGCATTTTGTTACGTCTGAAATAGTAATAAACATAGCCGCGATAATCCTAAACTAAATGCTCAATTTTAATTATCTGAGGTGGATATACGACTTCGCCATCGTCTTTAATTGAAGAAATTGCTGCCATCATTGCTGTTTCTGATGTGTTATGAGTAACAAGAACCACGTGAGTGTAATTGCCTTCTCTCGTTTGGCTATCAGTTATATTATTGCAATTGCATATCTGCTTTGACGATCGACGCTGAACTACACTTTCCAGCGAGACGTTTTGCTCTGCCATGCGAGAGGATATTGCTGCCATGGCACCAGGGCGATCATGAATAGCCAACCGCACGTAATAAGCACTCAGATGTTGTATGGCCGGTGCTTTTGTGTAAGGCTTTAGTTTATTAGTTAATGTCAACAATGGTGCGCCATAGTACCCGTGTGCTATAGTACCAATATCACTCATAACTGCTGAAGCAGTAGCATTAGCTCCTGCACCGGGTCCGGCGAATAATAGATTGCCTGCAAAATCAGAATCAATGGCAACACAGTTTGTGACGCCAGATACCTCGGCAATAGCAGAATTCTTAGGGACCATTGTTGGGTGG
>JABSQE010000109.1 GCA_013214245.1 Hyphomicrobiaceae bacterium | reverse complement strand
GGTTTTAATATTGCCGGTTTTGTGAAAGAACAGATCAGCGGTTTGACACAACTTTTTTCCTTACGCGAGTTGACTGAGAGAATAGAACTAGATTGGTCTTCTGTAGCTGCAGACTTAAAAGCTATGCGCGAACTAATTGTCAATAAAGCTAGTATGACGGCAAATATCACAGCAGACGAAGCATCAATAACAAAGTTTATGCCACTTCTGGGAACAATTTTAGAGGAAATACCACGTCATCCGGCCGATGTCAAAAATGACTGGAATAGCAACTTCCTTACTTTTAAACAAGCGTGCACAACCGAAGGTTTTGCAATTCCGGCTAGCGTAAATTATGTTGTACAAGGAGGCGATCTTAGTCAGCACAACGTCAAATCTGTAGGGGCAGCATTAGTCACTCAAAATCTGCTGTCAACAGGCTGGTTATGGAACAAAGTGCGTATGCAAGGCGGTGCGTACGGTGGCTTTTGCAGCTTCGATCGTCTGTCTAAAACATTCACCTACATCTCGTATCGAGACCCAAACCTTTTGGACACTCTAGCTATATATAATGAAACATCAAAACATCTACGTGAAACTATTTTAGATGATGAAGAGATTTCGCGTGCAATCATCGGCACCATTGGCAGCATTGACGCGCATCTCTTACCCGATGCAAAAGGACTTGTGGCTTTACAACGACACTTGGCTAACGACAAAGAAGAAACACGCCAAATCATAAGAGAAGAAGTTCTCGGAACAACATCACAAAATATATATGAATTTGTAGAGGCAATCGAGCTTTTGGTAAAAAATAGTCGCACTGCCATTTTAGGTTGCGACACAAAGCTTCAAACTGCCAATGACGAGTGCGGTGGTAACTGGCTTACAATCAGATCAGCAATTTAAAAAAACTACTCCTTTTTATAACTACAAACTAATGGGTGTTAGGTAAATGCTTCTCACTGCTCCACTTTGCAAGTTCGGCTGGAAAGCACCAGATTTCATACTTAAGGATCCAGACGGTATCAGCTTCCAGATGTCTGATCATCTAGGTGAAAAGGGCTTGCTTATAGCTTTCATATGTAACCACTGTCCCCACGTTCAATCAATTGCTAATTCGCTAGTAGCGGATATCCAAATTCTTTCTCATCTCGGCATTAAAGCACTAGCTGTTATGCCAAACGATTATCACACAATATCAGAAGACAGCCCATTTAATATGAAGAATTTTGCAACGAAATACGGTTTTAACTTCCCATATTTAATTGATGAAACTCAGGAGGTTGCTCGCACCTACAGCGCAGTTTGCACGCCAGACTTTTTTGGTTTGAATGCCTCTGGGAAACTCCAATACCGAGGACGCCTTGATAATACTGTTATGAATAATAGAATAGAGCATCGTATACCAGAACTTGTCAATGCTATGCGCATAGTGTCTGCTACTGGTTGTGGCCCTCGAGATCAAATACCAAGCATGGGCTGCTCAATTAAATGGCGTTAGGCATAAGGCTAAGCAACTAGGGTATTCATTGCGAAAATAATTTTATTTAAAAATTATAACTTAAGGCTTCATCTTCTTAAAATGTATACAAGCTATAGGCGTTATATGTACCTAAAAATTTGTTCAAAATTAACTGCGGATACCTCTAAATTATCATAGATCTCAACCTCAAATATATCTGGCAAGATATATTTTACAGTTGTTACTTTCCGCACTCAAAATAACACGGTGAATTACTAGGCACCAATGTCTTAGAGTAGAGACTGAACAAAAATAAAAAAACTGAATTAGTTATTACTTAAAACTAATTCACTAGTAGAAACAAGATACTTACAGTTTGGGATCTTTAATGTGTGGTGCTCGCAACAATTAATGCGGTTTCTTCCAGAGCGAATCTACACCCGAGCTCTAATCATCATAATTGCTCCGATTGTTGTATTGCAAGGTGTAGTAGCTTTTGTATTTATGGAGCGACATTGGCAAGCGGTTACAAGACGTCTTTCCGAGGCGACAGCACGAGATGTAGCTGCAATCGTAGCTCTTTACAAAGGCTACAAGACTTACAATTATAATGATTCATTAGTGAGCTTGTCACGTGACAAACTCAACCTACAGCTGCGAATAGAGCAGGGTGCATCTTTGCCATCAGTACAGCCCAAACCGTTTTTTTCTCTTTTAGATGAAACATTGTCTAATGAAATTCGTCTGCGGGTAAAAGACACACCATTCTGGATTGATACAGTTGGTGATTCAGATTTTGTTGAAATCAAGATAAAACTTGAAAGCTCCGTATTAAGTTTCATAGCTAAACGCAGTCAAACTTACGCGTCAAATTCACATATTTTTCTGATCTGGATGGTAGTGACCTCTATGGTGCTGCTTGCCGTAGCAATTTTATTTTTGCGCAATCAAATAACACCGATTTTACGTCTTGCTGAGGCTGCAGATGCTTTTGGCAAAGGCCGTAGTTTTCCAGATGATTTTCGGCCACGTGGCGCTCGCGAAATGCGTCAGGCTGCTGAAGCATTCATTGAAATGCGCGATCGCATCACACAGCATGTCGACCAACGCACAACTATGTTGGCAGGTGTTAGCCATGATCTACGGACATTTCTAACGCGATTCAAGCTTGAGTTAGCACTTCTGGATGAGAAGCCAATAATAAAGGCTCTTGAACAAGATATTCAGGAAATGCAATCTATGCTAGAGGAATATCTGTCTTTCGCAAACGGTAGTGGCGGCGAAAAAATAGTCTTAACACCATTACGAGAATTGATTAGAGAGGTCTGCAAAAAACAGCAAGTCCATGGTATTCAAATCGAGTTTATACAAAGCAGCCAACAACACAAAATAATTGTACCACTTAAGCCTAACGCATTTAAGCGTGCGCTAGTCAACCTTATTAATAATGCAAAAGGCTTCAGCAGTCGTGTTGTAATACGGTTGTCAGAAGCAAGTGAATGGGTGACCATAGATATAGAAGATAATGGACCTGGAATTCCAAGAGAGGAGCGTGAGAATGTTTTCCACCCATTTTACCGTTTAGATTGTTCGCGAAATCAGAACCTAGGAAATTCCGGCCTCGGTCTTGCCATAGCTCGTGATGTCGTACGAAGCCATGGCGGCGATATAAAACTTGAGACGAGCTCAATGAGCGGGCTAAGGGCAGTTATACGAATACCTCTTTGAACGCCAGAAACTAAGAAGCAATCTCTTGTTTGCTAAGTAATTTATTCAATACTTCGCATAATGAGGGAGGCGTTAGTACCTCCAAAACCAAATGAGTTTGATAAAACAGTATTAATTTCCATTTTTTTAGCTTCATGAGGAACCAAATCTATAGTTGTTTCTACAGATGGATTATAAAGGTTTAATGTTGGAGGGGCGGTATTATCGCGCATCGCGAGAACTGAAAAAATAGTCTCCACCGCTCCTGCTGCTCCTAATAGATGGCCAATAGCCGATTTTGTCGAAGACATTGCAATGTTGACTGCATCAGAATCAAACAATCGTTCTACCGCAGTAAGTTCAATTTCGTCTCCCATAGGTGTCGATGTACCGTGAGCATTAACGTAATCAATCTCATTAGCACATATGCCGGCTGATTCTACAGCTGCTTGCATGCAGCGGAATGCACCATCACCATTTGCGGCAGGAGCAGTGATGTGATAGGCGTCCCCTGACAACCCATAACCAATTATTTCAGCATAAATTTTAGCACCACGTGCCTTAGCGCGCTCATACTCCTCTAATATTACTACTCCCGCTCCTTCTCCCATAACAAAGCCATCACGTTTAGCATCATAAGGGCGTGATGCTTGCGTTGGCTGCTCATTGAACGCCGTTGAAAGAGCTCGACATGCAGCAAAACCTGCTAAAGCGATACGACATATTGGACTTTCTGCCCCCCCGGCAACCATGACATCAGCGTCGCCCAGAGCTACAAAGCGTGATGCATCACCAATTGCATGAGCACCAGTCGAACACGCTGTCACTACAGAATGATTAGGTCCCTTTAGCTTGTGCCTAATTGACACGTATCCTGATGCCAGATTAATTAAACGACCTGGAATAAAAAATGGGCTAATGCGGCGTGGTCCTTTTTCTTGCAGCAAAAGCGACGCTTCTGCAATCCCCTGCAAACCACCGATGCCGGAACCTATTAGAACGCCAGCACGGTTCCGATCTTCATCTGTTTTAACAACGTCTCCGGCATCGGCAATCGCTTGATCTGCTGCAGCTACAGCATAAATAATAAATTCATCAACTTTACGTTGTTCCTTTACAGGCATCCAATCGCTAGCGCGGTAGGTGCCAACAGTACCATCACCACGAGGTACGAAGGCTGCAATCTGCGCTGCAAGATCATTTACTT
The DNA here is from genome assembly GCA_013214245.1 of Hyphomicrobiaceae bacterium. GTDB lineage: Bacteria > Pseudomonadota > Alphaproteobacteria > Rhizobiales > Hyphomicrobiaceae > Tectiglobus > Tectiglobus profundi. Next base: position 2,090 of record JABSQE010000109.1, on the reverse strand, counting down.
GGAACTCTTCAATACGTCTAATACCACTTCGCCCTTCGAGTAGAGCAGTCCAAGACTCTTCTACGCCACAGCCAAGAGGCGTTACAAGTCCCAAGCCGGTTACAACAACTCGTCGCAAATATTTACTTGGCATTGATTTTCCAGAAATTGATTAAGCACGTTGTTTACAACAAGCCTGGATTGAAGATGCCGTCTTATGAAACGACAGCATCCATGACATTCACACTGATCGTAATGTATCACTTTGTGTCGCTCGAATTCTTTTCTAGAAACTTCACAGCATCGCCAACCGTTAAGATATGCTCTGCCGCATCATCTGGAATTTCACACCCAAACTCTTCTTCAAAGGCCATAACAAGCTCAACAGTATCAAGGCTGTCTGCACCCAAATCATCTATAAAAGATGCACCGTCGCTGACTTTATCAGCTTCAACGCCTAAGTGTTCAACAACAATCTTTTTAACACGGTCTGCAACGTCACTCATAGTTTTAAGTTCCTCGTTTAGTTATCTCATTACTTTAAGGCTATACTTCAATTGGTACTACCAGTTGAACGTAGTTATCTCTTTTTATATAGCCCAGTTTTAGCTATAATACTGAACAACAGCCAAGTGGTCAAAGCACGGATGATTTATACGTGCGCATGATAACTTATTGGCGCTACCACAATTCAACACCTTTGACTAGCATTGCTGGTGCATAAAAGGAACTGCTCTTTTTAAGCACACTATCTATGATGGCTTTATAAAACATTTTCACACATTAAGGCATAATCATCCCACCGTTAACATGCAACGTTTGGCCCGTTATATACCGTGCTTCATCACTTGCTAAATAGAGAACTGCTGCGGCAATGTCATCTGGCATGCCAAATTCACTAGCTGGAATTGCTTCCATAACATGTTTTACCTGTCTTTCGTTCAACACATCAGTCATTGCTGTCCTAATAAAGCCAGGTGCAACACAATTAGCCGTAATACCACGCGAAGCGACTTCACGAGCTAACGATTTTGTCATACCTATCATGCCAGCTTTAGAGGCAGCATAATTAGCTTGTCCGGAATTCCCAATAACACCACTAATAGAAGAAATATTTATAATACGACCATAACCAGTCTTTGCACGTATTATTGAGCGTACGGCAGCACGCATTAGCATAAAAGTTGAAGTCAAGTTAACTGCAACAACATCATCCCATTGCTCATCTTTCATGACCATACAGAGACTATCTCTGGTCACGCCGGCATTATTGATCAAAATATCAATACGCCCCCCCATAGAAATGACACGATCTACCAGCTGACTGACTTGCTCTCTGTTGGTAAGGTCGCACGACAAAATATATGCGCGCTCACTAAATGTTTCACTCAAGGCCTTAAGCTTGTCTTCTTGCCTGCCTGAGAGTACTATGGTAGCGCCTTGCATATGAAGAAAGCGAGCAATAGCCTCACCTATACCACCTGTTGCTCCCGTCACAAGAGCGTATCTACCTTTAAGATCAAACATATTTATCCTTTGACAATTACTGTAACTTCAAAGCTGTGAATTACGCACAGCTTCCGTAATCACAAATCTATTCAGCAGAAATCATTTCAGCAACAGCAGCAATTTGTTGGGGCGTTCCACAAGGAACTGATTTCACTGAGTTGTCAATACGGCCAATCAAGCCGCACAAAACCTTCCCGACACCGATTTCATAAAACTCATTTACACCATCAGCTATCATAGTAAGGACACATTGCCTCCAGAGAACTGTGCCTGTTACTTGCTCAACAAGTTGCGAGCGAAGTATCTCAGTGTTGCAGACGGGCGTCGCCGTCACATTGCTAATTACAGGTACGACAGGTTGCTCCATCTTCATGTTAGTGAGTTTTTCTTCCATAACACGTGCTGCAGGCTCCATTAAGGAGCAGTGGAATGGTGCACTAACCGGAAGAATTATGGCACGGCGCACTCCATAAGACCTGCTAAATTCTGAGACTCGGTCAATCGCAGTCTTAGCACCAGATAGTACAACTTGTGTCGGGTCATTGTCGTTTGCAATTTGGCAAACATCATCCTGAGCAGCTTTTTTGGCAATTTCTTCAGCT
>JABSQE010000108.1 GCA_013214245.1 Hyphomicrobiaceae bacterium | reverse complement strand
ACTTCCTTTAGTTCATCAACAGAGCACCCTAAAATAGACATCATATCAGATGTGATTGTAAATGAACCAGCTCCTGTTGCTCCTTTAGGTGGAGCAATCTGAGCCTCAGTTGACCTCCAACTCAGGAGAAGTCTAATCTGATCCGCTAAACGTTCAAGAATATCAACTCGTACGGCCCTAGCTCCACACTTATGAAACCCGCAAGCTTTGTAAAACATATCTGGTGTGGCGTCGTTGACAGATACTGAGGTTAATCCAGCACGGGGAGGCTCGGGGAAATTTTTTGAATCGAAACCATAATCTCTACCGAATTTCAAAAGCCAAAGTGTGAGCAGCATTTCGGCTGCCGCGGGCTTTAACAACAATGGAAAAAAGATATTAAAAGCACCAAACCTCAGACCGTAACGACGAAGTTGCGCGCGTGCAGTTTGATCAAGAGACTTAATCTCGCTAGCGATCGTCTCACGCCGCAATACACCAAATTCCTCCACTAATCTAAATGCAATACCTTTGGCAAGTCCTGTTATATCACTTGACCTAGAAATATCCACCAAGGGTTTTAAGCGTTCCCTAATAATATCTCCTATCCAATTATCGATACGTTTTTGAACTTTTTGACGATCCTGAGTTTGAAGGTTTTCATCAGCAATAAGGTGTACCAAAGGCCTTAACGGATCCTCGCCCGCTTCTAATTTAGCTATAGCGTAATCTTCAAATAACACGACACCTTGAAGGGTCAGTATAAACGCACTAGCTCTTGAAGCCATAACGCGTTCCGCAAGTGCGGAAATTTCTAGTTCCAAAACTTTTGTGGCAGCATGACGCGCAGCCCTTCCATGAATACCGTCTGCATTAGCATCCGGCTTAAAACAAAAGCCTATAAGATGACCCACAAAATGGTTTTCAACTAGTACTTGGCCGTTATCACTAACATGCGCTGTAAGTTTTTCTTTATCTTTAAGCCCCTTTATTAAAGCACTTGTGCGTTTGTCTACAAACTTTTTAGTTAGACTGGTGTGAAGAGCGTCTGAAAGATTGTCCTCAATCTTACTTGTGCGTTCCTGCCAATATTCGGGGTCATGCAGCCAATCAGGCCTGTTAGCAACAAATTTCCAAGTACGAATATGAGCGAGGCGATTCGACAATGTATCAATGTCACCATCAATGCGATCCGAGTATTCTACTTGCTTTGACAGCCAGTCATCGTCAATGCGCCCTGAATTCTCCATAAGGTAGCCATATACAACGCTAATTAGTTCAACATGATTTTGAGTTGATATCTTGCGATAATCTGGGATTTGACACACATTCCATAGTTTTTCTGTAGCGTCGCGGCTCGTAACTCTTTTCATAAGCTCGCGATTGTCGCAGAGAATTTCTAGCGCTTCAATGTCGTCCGTAATTCCAGTACGTACTAACTGTTTTTTACTAGGTTGTTGCCGCAAACTATGCCGAAGTGAATGTATATTAGAAAAATCTAACTCTGAATTGCGCCAGTTTAATGTTTTGATCTTATCGAATTTATGTGTTTCTAACTGTTCAACAAGGCATGGTTCTAGCGCCACTGCGTCACCGGTCACACCAAAAGTACCATCACTTAAATGGCGTCCAGCGCGTCCTGCAATTTGGGCAATCTCGTTTGGCTTTAAATTACGATAGTTTTGACCATCAAATTTACAAGTTGCTGAAAACGCAACGTGTTTAACGTCGAGGTTTAAGCCCATACCAATGGCATCAGTTGCTACAAGAAAATCAACGTCGCCGGATTGATATAGTCCTACCTGTGCATTGCGTGTTCTAGGAGACAAAGCACCAAGCACAACAGCAGCACCACCGCGTTGCCTTCGGATCAACTCCGCTATCGAGTAAACGTTACCTGCGGAAAATGCAACAATTGCTGACCTTTCTGGAAGCCGCGTTATTTTTTTTTGACAGGTATAAACAAGTTTGGAAAGCCGCGGCCGAGAAATAAAATGTGCATTAGGAAGCAAATCTTTGATTACTTTACGTGCTGTTTCTGCACCGAGTATGAGCGTTTCTGCATTGCCCCGTGAGTGAAGAAGGCGATTTGTGAATATATGACCTCGCTCTGGATCTGTAGCTAGCTGTATCTCATCAATCGCAACGAATTGCACAGAAAGATCTTGTGGCATTGCTTCCACAGTGCACACCCAATAACTTGGATTGATTGGTTTAATTTTTTCTTCACCGGTAATTAATGCAACGTTTTCAACACCAGTGCGGGCCGTGATCTTGTCATATACTTCTTTTGCAAGCAGCCGCAACGGCAAGCCTATCACACCAGTCTTATGATCTAACATCCGTTCAATAGCGAGATGTGTTTTACCAGTGTTCGTTGGCCCCACAACGGCTGTAACGTTGCGAAGGTGGCTCGGATGGACGTCACCCATAGGCCTTACTCTCTCTGTTAAGTCATAGCGTCAAGTCGATGCGATAAACGCCTATCGTCATCCATTCATACCTTGTCAAGAAGCTTTTCTAAATGTCTACAATAATAGCACCGAAAAGTGATGCGTGTATATCAAAAGTCCGCTTCAATAATATTGATTTTACTTTTATACGACAAAGAAGAGCCTTAGAAATAGTAATTTTATATTTATCTAAAAAATTTTACTTAATGACTAAGCTTTAATGCCGTTTGCATTTGTTTTTCAGACAGAAGCAGAGATTATGAGGACAGCTTTTAAACATAAATAAAATTTTTTTTTTACAATCTCACGCAGCATTCTCATCAAGGAATTAATGCAATTCGCCTATGCTGCGAAGTTGTGATACTAACTTTACGTGACGATAATACTGCTTCTCCTGCAAATGTTGGAATGCGTACCTCATAAGGAACTAAAAGCTTTGCCGATGGTATCTCTCTCAATATTATTCGCATATTACTATTGTTTGCCATGTAGTCTATTTGAGAGTTTGGTTGATAACCTGCTATTGGTACATACTGAATTTTACATATGTGCGCAAAATTAGGCTGTCCGCTAGGTTGTTCCTCGCTTATTTTCTTTCGGCCATTGGGAATAAGAACCAGATCAAATCTTTGCTTTCCGTCAAAAATTGGAAGTCGTTGCTGGCATGGGTGACCTCTTGCAGAACGTGTTAGTGCCATCACGGCAGAGATTGGATCATACACATCTCTCATGTGCTCGCGGTGTAAAGGCACATGTTGATTAGTGTAAGGTTGATACGGGCTAACATCACTCCTCACAATATGCCCTTTCATAAAATCTAAGCGCACTGAGCCACTGTTTATATTACTTCGGTAGTAAAAAACATAACTTGCAGGATTTGGTTTTTCATGTCTTGTGCGGCCATGGCTATAAGTCGAACCAGTCCACACAAATGCCCCAAAAATAGCTGAGATGTTAGCTTCGCCCGAGAGCGAATACTCATTAGAGTTTGCGCTGGAGCGAAAATCAAACGATCCTACGTGAAACCCTGCAAACGATATATCGTAGCGAGCTACTATCTCAGTTGGCCAGTCCGCAGCTCTAAGATCTGTTCCTAAAGTCAGAAAAAAAATAAAGCATGTAAAAGTTAATACGTGACAGCAACGACTGATCATCTCGCTTATCAACCTTAAATAATAGGCTATGTAAAATCAAAAAATTTAAGTAGATATGTTACACAACATCTACATCGCAACAATTAATATATTCTGGGTAAGTTTGTTATTGGCACTTGTTATAAGTTAACAGAAAGTTTTATTCGAGTTGATGTGTGCAGAAATTTGCACTGCGCGTATACAGCAAAATAATTAAGGCGGTAAAAATATGCTTGCGGTTTGCTGATGATACACACAACTATTTACAATAACTAGGTATAGTAAGGTTTGGATACACAACCAAGTGATATAATTTATCAATTTGAAAATAATATCACTGTTTTATGCATTCTGATACAAGATAATATATAGAAATTATTATAATACCATATTATAATATTGGATCTGAAAAGTATCTTGATGAATCTAATTTTTACAATGTTAGGGTTTAGAACATGACTAGAAAATGTGAATTAACTGGTAAATTACCCATGGCCGGTCACCTTAGAAGCCATGCAGAAAATAAAACAAAGCGAGTTTTCAGACCTAACCTTGTTGATGTAACACTTATGAGTGAAGTATTAAATCGCAAAGTTCGACTAAAAATTTCTGCACATGCACTTAGGACTGTTGAGCATCGCGGAGGTTTGGATATATTTTTAGT
>JABSQE010000107.1 GCA_013214245.1 Hyphomicrobiaceae bacterium | reverse complement strand
TTCCTACTAAAATAGCTCGCGTGCGTGCGCAAGCATATCTTGATAAAGAGTGGTCACAGCTTTTTCGGTCTCAAGGATTAAATATAGACTACATCATTTCACCTGAAATTGAAGTTGGTAATGTGGTGTTAAGGCGTCTTGAATTACCCGGTGCTTTCGAAACTGCGAGTTTTGTGAACGGGCAAGTATTAGCTATTGGTGTAAACTGTGGAGCAGAATGTCCGGTTGTTGATACGCCTTTAAAGCAGTTGCGTGAATTGTTTCCAGATTTACCTGCGACAGTAGTTGCAATCGTACGTAATGGCGAGTTGTTTCTTCCAGTAAAAGAACAGCGTTTAGCTCAGGGTGATGACGTATACCTAATACTTCCATCTAAAATGGTTTCAAGGATACTAAAGATATTTGGTCATGAGGAGGTGCAAGCAAGGCGTATAGTAATTGCAGGAGGAGGCAACATTGGTGAATATGTAGCGCATGCTATAGATCAACGTGAGCCTAGCGTTAGCGTAAAAGTTATTGAAAGCCGACGCGATAGAGCTGTAGCGATCGCTGCAACTTTAAAACGTACTGTTATCCTTAATGGTTCCGCTCTTTCTGAAGAGCTGTTGCGTGAAGCGGATATCCGCAACGCAGAGACACTCGTTGCCCTTACTAATGATGATCAGGTAAATATATTGACGTCTGTTTTAGCTAGAAATCTTGGTTGTCGTAGTAGTCTATGCCTCCTCAATAGTGCGGCTTACAGCTCTATAGTACGTCCATTTGGTATTGATGCACAGATTAACCCACGTGCGGTTACCGTATCCCGTATATTACAGTATGTACGTCGCGGAAGAATTCGTGGTGTGCATGAAATCTGTAATAGTGCAGGTGAAATTGTTGAGGCTGAAGCTCTAACAACTACTCCTGTTGTTGGTAAAGCTATAAAAGATTTAGGTATATCTGAAGGTGTAAGATTTGGTGTTATTGTCCGAGATGGTGAAATTGTTTTGCCGGATGGAAATACAGAGCTCAGGCCCCGTGATAGAGCGATACTGTTTGTTCGCGCAGATTTTGTGAAAGAAGTTGAACAATTATTCCGGGTTAGGCCAGACTATTTTTAAAAATTTTTTTAACAAAGCTGTAATTAGTAGTTGCAATAAATTAATGTATTCTTCTTGGTGAAGAAATGAGCGCTTTCTCAACATGCTTGCCAACAATTCGTAAATCACCTTTATCCCAACATATATGCTAAAATTTGTTTGTATCTCCGTGAATTTTCATACAAATAAAATTTAGTTATATGATCTTCGCAAAGATATTTACGTTGCAAGTCCATAGAAAGTCGAAATATGACGCGTATCATTTACGTCAATGGAAAATACAAGAGTTATTTTGATGCCCTTATTCATTCAGAAGATCGTGGTTTTCAGTTTAGCGATGCTGTGTACGAAGTTTATGAGGTGAAAAATGGACAGCTTGTAAATGCAAGGCTTCATATGGCAAGGCTATCCAGGTCTCTAGGTGAGCTTAAAATTAAGCCGCCGATGCCAGAAAATGCTTTGTACTGCGTCATATCAGAGACTGTACGTCGAAATCGCGTTCAAAACGGAAGCGTCTATTTGCAGGTCTCGCGTGGTGTTGGACCACGAAATTTTTTGTTTTCTGCTGTGAAAACACAACCTACATTAGTATGTTATGCGCGCAATTTGGATTTGGTTCAACAAAAAAAAGTTTTTGAGCGCGGCATTAAAGTTATTACTCACAAAGAAACACGGTGGGCTCGCTGTGACATCAAAACAGTCATGCTGCT
>JABSQE010000106.1 GCA_013214245.1 Hyphomicrobiaceae bacterium | reverse complement strand
GTTTTTTTGTGCTTTAAAAAATCTCGAAGCATAAATCGGTAGTCGATACGGTGTTGAATTTTGATTATGACAATCAAGATTTTATGTTAAAAAGTAAATAGGCATAAATTCCCTGGTAAAATCAAGATATTTGTATTTCCTTCGTGCATTTAGGCACATGCACGTATAATGTGCTGAGTGTAAAAGTGTTGTTAATTAGAGTAATTTCAAAAAATAAGACACCTATATCATAGGTGATCAATTGCTTTTATGATTCAATGAGGTTAAGAGATCTACAGAAATGTATTATCTTTGTGAGATTAATGAAAAATTCTGTGCTATTATCCTTGATAATCGATTTTATGTTCTACAAAATGGTTTATTCTTATAAAGTATAAAGGTTAGTTTCCGTGAGTGTCTTGAAGCTTAGTATGGGGCATAAAATATGTTTTATCAAGCCGCAAGAATTTATGTCTGATATCCTGATCAAAAAAGACTATTTTTAAAAAAGCCACTAATTAAAGTTTTATTTACTTTAAAATGACCGTAAATTCGATTTTATATCATAAGTAAGTTCAATTAATTTACTAATTAAATCTAGTAGAAGTGTGGAAAGATAGGTGGATAATTGATTAATTGTACGTACTAGATTGAACAAAAAACGAAGCTTTAGTTTTTTAGTCTCTGAGAAAGATGGAAGTGAGGTTAATCAGATTTTTGGTTTTAACAGGTTGTATGAAGTTAAACATTATGCTTCTAATTGTGGCCATTCGTTAATCGGCTTAAATGATATTAGGCTTAATGAGTATCGTCTAAATTAATAGTTGTTGCCGTTATGAAAGAGGTAAATAATGTTCCGCATTTTGTTATTTTGGGCTATATTAACTATAACTTCTAATGCAGAATCAACGGCAAGTTTTACACCAAATGGTCGATTAACAATTGAAAAGCCATGGTTGAGGGCAACACCAAAAGGTGTTGTGGTGAGTGCTGGCTACATGAAAATCATCAACTCTGATGAATCTGAGGAACGCTTAATTTCAGCTGAGAGTGATATTAGTAACCGCGTTGAAATTCATTCAGTGAATATTAAAAACGGTATAGTTATGATGCGCAGAATTGAAGGTGGTCTCGTAATTAAACCAAATTCTGAACTTATTTTAAAACCAGGTAGTTTTCATATCATGTTTTTAGGTTTAAAGAGACCACTAAATCACGGTGAACATTTAAGCGTTAATTTGAATTTTCAAAACTCTGGACAGATTAAGGTTTTATTCAAAGTAGACAACCAAAAAAACAACTTTGCACTTTAATTGAAAAAGCTAATGTTGATTATAAAAAGTAGAAGTAAGCCTTGCTATTAATACTGCTTGATTAATTCTGCAGATATTAAGTTTTATAACTCCCAACAACCTGTTGCACGCTAAAAACTCATTTTTATTCGTCAGTCATTCTCAAATTTTAAATTTTAATAGTCTATAGTAAATACATTGTAGCGCTAGATGCATGAATGCGATATAAGCTTGGAACGCAAAAAATAGTGTTTTTTAATTACTAACTAAGTGGAAAGGTAGATCACTTAGCTTATAAGTAAAAAATGCTTAAATTGCTGATCGCCTTCGGATATTACCGTTATTAACTCTATTTTTCATAATATTACTGGGTCGAAACACTAAAACTTTGCGTGGTGTGATTGGAACTTCCTCTCCGGTCTTTGGATTACGGCCAATGCGCTCGCGCTTCTCGCGTATACCGAATGATCCAAATGATGATAATTTTACTGCCTCGCCCTCAGCTAAGGTTGACGATATTTCTTTTAATACTAGTTCAACTAGTTCCTGTGACTCGTTGCGCGGTAGACCGATCCTCTCTACAACAGCCTCTGCTAAATCAGCACGTGTCAGCGTTTTGCTAGTCATGGCTCCGCACCTCAATAATTTTAATATGTATTTTAACGCTATAAAATTGCATGATCAATCTTTTAAAAAGTCACAACTATTTGATTATAAAATAATTTTTTTATTCTATCGAGTTCTAAATCATTATGTAATAGTCTTAAGCAAGTGGAATTTACTGAGTCGAATTAATGACTTGAAAGTCTGAAATGTCTTTGGCAAATCGCCACTTAGGTGCGTCAAACTTACTGTTATAAATTTGTGGTGAAGACGATAAAGAAACTTTCACCAGCGAGCTAATACAGCTCCCCAGGTAAATCCACCTCCCATGGCTTCCATTAAAATTACGTCTCCCTTTTTGAGGCGATCTTCTTGGAAGGCCTGGTTAAGAGCAAGTGGAATAGAAGCAGCTGAAGTATTACCGTGATGATGTAATGTTTTAATAATTTTTTCATTTTTAATGCCAAGCTTTTTAGCCATGCCATCCAGTATTCTTACATTTGCCTGATGCGGAATGAAAAGATCGATCTCTGGGATCGTATACCCGCTCATAACTAGTGTTTCTTCAATAATATCAGAAATGTTTTGTATAGCGTGACGAAAAACTTCACGCCCTTTCATACGTAGTTGTCCTACTGTCATTGTAGAACTCGGGCCACCATCAACATATAACATGTTTTCATATCGACCATCTGAGCGTAATTTGCTAGCTAGAATACCTCGATCGTCACGAGTGTTAGATTGGGATTGTGCCTCTAGCACAACTGCGCCAGCACCGTCACCAAACAAAACGCAGGTTTTACGATCTGTCCAATCTAGGATACGAGAAAATGTTTCTGCTCCGATCACGAGAGCTTGTCTTGACTGGCCTGATCTTAAAAAATTATCAGCTGTAGCCAAAGCATATATGAAGCCAGAGCATACAGCTTGAATGTCAAAAGCTGCTCCCTTAGTTATACCGAGTGAATGCTGAATTCTTACTGACGTTGATGGAAATGTGCGATCTGGTGTTGCAGTTGCACATATTACTAAGTCGATATCAATGGGGTCAATGCCTGCTCTAATTAGCGCCTGCTTAGCTGCGGCGATCCCTAAATCAGATGTAAGTTCACCGTTAGCAGCTATGTGGCGTGATTTAATGCCCGTACGCTCTGTGATCCAATCGTCATTGGTATCAACAATCTTCGCTACGTCATCATTCGTCATTATCTGGCTTGGCAAATAGGCGCCAACGCCACGAATTACCGAACGTGTAATGCCCACAGTTTTTCCTAAACTAGATTTTGAGATTTAATAAAATTCTGACTTGTATCAATTTTTCAAAGTTGCAAGCTGATATCAGCTGTTCAGTTGGTCAGTAATCTGACGATAAAAATTATTTAAGTCTTCAGAAAAGCGTTTAACAAGCTTTGACTCTGCCATGTCATATCCGATGTCAATTGCACTGGCAAAACCTAAAGCGTCTGTACCACCATGACTTTTTATAGCGATACCGTTCAAACCTAGAAAAGTACCTCCATTTGCTCGGCGTGGATCCATTTTGGTTTTCAGTATACTGAAGCCACCCTGAGCTAGAAAAGCTCCTACCTTAGAACAAAATGAACGTTGCATAGCGTCTTTGAGGTATCTGCTAATCTGTCTGGCTGTTCCTTCTGCGGTCTTGAGAGCAATATTACCGGCGAAACCCTCTACTACCACAACATTTACAAGTCCTTGTCCAATTTGGTCACCTTCAATAAACCCATGATAGCGCATCGGAAGATCACGTGCATGACGAAGCCTGGAGTGGGTTTCCTTAACTTCAATAGCACCTTTGATTTCCTCAACACCGACGTTAAGAAGTGCAACACTGGGTCGTTCAATATGGAAAAGAGCACGTGCCATTGCAGCTCCCATAAGAGCGTAATCACAAAGTTGTTTAGCATTAGCACCTATATTGGCGCCGACATCAAGAACAATGCATTCACTTCTAACAGTGGGCCATATCGCTGCGATTGCTGGGCGATCGATTCCAGCCACTGGCCGCAACACTAATTTTGTCATAGCCATCAATGCTCCAGTGTTTCCGGCGGAGATGACAACATCCGCGTCACCATCTTTAACAGCAGTGATAGATTTCCACATACTAGATCCTTTACCGCGTCTCAGAGCCTGACTTGGTTTGTCATCCATGGCAATGGCACTATCCGTATGGTAGATATTAGATCTGGCTGCAAGCTCAGGATGACCATTTAGTTCTCTTAAAATTGCGGCTTCATCACCGAAAAGACTGAATTTAAGCTCCGGATTACGGAGTAAGGAAATAGACGCACCAGGTATGACGACGGCCGGGCCAAAATCACCCCCCATAACATCAAGTGCAATTGTACGTTCAATAGTCATTTTAGAGTAATGCCATTAACAAAACTATGTAAACGCCTTCAAGTGTAAAAAAAGCTTTTGTAGCTTTGAATTATTTGTTGCGTTCATACCAAGTAACAAAAGATCGGTTCAGTGCTCTGAACTGCGAGTACAGAACTCCACCCGAGTATCACTATAAATTCAATTCCTAAGCTTTCAAAGACCATATTAAACCACTCGCCGCAACGTATTTTATTTATTTTCATGTCGAAATTTCAAAGCGGAAAGTTTTGTAAAAGCTGTGTCATGATTCCGTGATGAGGAACGACAAATCGACTCAACGTCTTTTAACTCCTCACCCACCTTTCGTGGATAAAGAGGAATCTTAGACGCAATGAGCTCGTACAGTAAAGCGCCAAACTCAAGCCTGCCAAACTTTATAGGTTCCGGATCTTCTGTGTAAGGACATCCCAGGTTAGACTTAATAACAGCTTGCAATTGTTCCTCTGGGCAAAACTTTATGTCAAAAGTTTCGTTGAGATGTAAACAGACTGGATCGAGTGAAACCACACACTCTTGATATATAACGCTTTTGTAATACCCTTTCACTTGATATCTGTTTTCGGTGAGGGGAACAATTTGGTAGCGCACGTCAATGGAATGGCACGCGAGTACCTTCATAGCAAGAGCAACAGCTTGGCATTCGCTTGCATTTGCAATGCGTCGAAACTCTGCTTTTCGGTCCCCAAGATCTTCCACTCTGTGTGACCAGTTTAGTAAATTCATCTTATTACTCACCAGAGGCATTTTTATATAGCACTCTTCGCTAAGTTATCATTTTGAAGAAATGTTTTGACTGATACTATCAAGTCTTGGAAACATAATCAGTAGGATCAGGAAAAGATTTTACAAGTTTCGCTATATCTTTCGGATTTTTTGATAACTCATTATACGTTGCAATTACGTATCGTGTAAGACCCGTGATTTCAAGTTCTTTATTATTGTTTCCAAGATGTTGAACTAAATGACTTCCTAAAACTAATTCATTATTATCTTGAAGACTTTTAATGTAGTCTCTAGATCGTTCTAATAGGCCTGCTGATACTTTTTTCACTTGCCTCGGCACACTCATGTCGCCGATACCCATCTCCCGCATGTTATCATCCATATCTGTGACGAAAGCTTCAACGATGCCTCGTGAGAGAGGTCCATTTGCTGGCTCATAGAGACGCAAAATGGCAAGAATTATAGCAATGTGAAGTACAAGCAATTCATATCGTCCAACAATTGTGTCTTGTACACCATATCGCACATAAAATATTGGATTCCTAATCTGCTCTACAATCGTACCATAAATTTTTGCTGATTTTTTACTGTTATGGCTAAAGCTTCGCAGCCAGTGTTCTAAATTTAGCATAGTGTATAACCCATATGCGTGTCGTACTTACAACTTCACATGTACGTAAATTTGTTTCAGGGTAAAAGTTATGTCATTTTTGTCAACTAGTTATACATGAGTAGCCCCACGACACACGGTATCTGGGGATCCAATTATCGGATATAAAGATTCTAAATAAGCAAGGATTGAGAGATGCAGTATACGAAGGGTAAGGTAGTGGGGCTATACATACATTTAAGCATGATGCTTTTGTTGTGTAGTTTCAGCCTATTAACAGCGGGCTGTGGTCAAAGTTTTTATAAAGTCACGGAACATGGTCACCAATTTCGTGCTAATGATGCACAGCTCATAAAACAAGGGATGAATCAAGAAGATGTCCGCCTAACATTAGGTACACCCACTATCAGGTCAAAATTTCAAAATGGTCAAGCTTATTATTATGTGTCTTCAAAAATGCGCCAAATGGCTTTCTTAAATCCGAAAGAGATAGACAGGCGGATACTAGCGGTGTATTTTGATGAGCTTGGAGGTGTTAAACGGATAGCAAACTACGGCCTTAAAGATGGACGAATATTTGATTTTGTAGCGCGTACGACTCCAGCTGCAAGTAACAACGAGGGTAATATACTGTCGCAAATGTTTAAGAATCTAGGAAATCGTGGCTCAGTGTTTGAGAACTAGATAATTACAAGCTATTAATAATTTATTAAGATTAGATTTGGAACTTAGCAAAGTCTCCTAGTTAATGCGGTTGTGGACAATGACTATAACAATAGAAGTTTATTGTGTTGTCAATTATGCGTGTATGAAACAATCTAGTTGAAATCAACGTGGACTAGTTTAGAAAATTTAAGGAAACAACTATTAGTTAAGATCGAAAATAAATATGACGAATAGCCTATGAGTTTACTTAGTAATTCAGAGCTTCCCTAACTGCAGAAATGCCTTGGTCAATTCTTTCACCATATCTAAGAAGCTCTCCGCCTAGAAGGTAAACACAATCATCATTATATAACTGATGTAGTTCTGGTATTCTATCGATACTCATCCCACCGCCAGGACTTGGCATAATTGGCTTGCCAGGGCCTGCCGATGATCGGCATGCCGAAACAATTGATGTGCATTGGTCTTGGCTAAAACCAAAACGACCTCCGAAATTAGGAAAAACTGAAATATCAGCTCCAGCTAATCGCATTATCGTACCAAACATCATAGCATGGGTGAAACCCATATCTGTATCTATTACATGAGAGCCAAGAAAAGATGGGTGTGCCATAATCGGTAAGGAAAAATGTTTATCTTGTGCCAGAGTATTTATCGCATCAAAACCAATTAAGCCAGGAATGATAATAACTCCATCAGCTCCTACATTTTTTGCATAAAAAGCATATTCAACTAAATTTCTTATGCTACCTCCAATATTTGGAAAATAAAGTGCACGACTAAAATCACCTTTGGCTTGCCGACAAGCGTTAGCTGTAGCTACTGTTTCAGAAATTCGTGAAACACGCTCATAAAATGGAGCTGAGGGTTGATTGGAAAGTCCATGATCTTCTTTGACAATATCTGCACCGGCCAGTACAACGCGTTGTGCAATAAGCGCTAAATCACGACTTGACAAACCCATGGGCTTAATAACTGGCGCAATTAGACCACCTCTTTCTCTCCTTGTTGCGTTGCGAATGCCTGATACTCCAAAGCTGGCACCAGGAAAACTTGCGGTCATTTCAGAAGTGAGTGTAAGATTCGTAACTTTTAAGCCTTTCTGCATCGATGAATTCCCAAAGATAACATTCAAAAGCTGAGGTAAATCACAGCCAACGGTATTAAGAGAATAGGAAACTCTTGCACTGTAAGTTTTAGGTCCTAGTGATGTAACTTCCTCGACTCTACCCATAATTTCATCAGCTATATATCCCAGAGGAACGATATCTCGGGGAATCTCAACCGTTTGTTCCAAAGCGATAGCGTTAGCTCTTGCTTTAGCCTCGCTAGAGTTAGTTGCAATTATTCTATATGTAACAGAAAAACGCTCAGACATTATAATCCCTCGGCCTTGATAATAGAGGATGGCGGTTCAATACGCACTTTTTCAAGATCTTGTTCAGTAACACCAAAAAGTTCACCCGTTAGCACTTCGATTCCTCTTATGAGTGCCATTGCGTCAAAACCATAATATTTAGTAAGGTATAGGCGCGAACCACCATGAGCATACGTATCCTGTAAACCAAGGCGTATTAAGCGTTTGTCCATTCCATTGTCAGCGATAATTTCTGCAATTAGAGAGCCGACACCGCCGTCTACGACATGGTTTTCTAGTGTAATAACTCCAAAATTGACGGAAGCTATGTGATCCAGTATTGCGGATTTATCTATTGGCTTTATAGTGTGCAAATGGAGGTGTCGAATTGAAATTCCGATTTTCTTTAACGCGTGCCGTGTGAGCAATGCTTCCTCTGTCATTATTCCAGAGGTTACGACTAGAATATCTTTACCTAGGGCAAGCTCTCGTATTTCGCCAATTTTGATTGCTGTATCGAACAGCCGTGGCACCAAGCCACGTAAAACTCGACAATACACAGGACCATCAACCGAATCAGCAGCGGCACATATACTTTCTACCTCAGTGGCGTCACCTGTTTCAAGAATTGTCATGTTTGGGATTGAGCGCATCACAGAAATATCTTCTATCGCCTGATGTGTCATGCCTCCAGGTGTAGTGATTCCTGGTAAAAAACCCATCAGACGTACTTTACGGCGTGGATAAGCAATTGAAGCGATCAGTTGATCATAAGGACGCCTGTATAAGAAAACGCCAAAAGTGTGAACAAAAGGTCGAAATCCCGCAAGTCCTAGACCTCCTGCGAAGCTCAGCATATTCTGTTCTGCCATGCCAAGAGAAATGAATTTATCTGGGTATTTATCACGAAACGTATCAATTTCACAAGACGATGTCAGGTCTGCGCTTAAACATAATATGTCGGGGTTTGATTCAGCGTATTTTATAAAAGCACGCTCATAAGGACGTGAAACCATTTCGATGGATTGTAAATTGTTGCTTTCACAGCGTTTAATTTTCCCTGAAGACTGTAAACTGCTTTTTTTTGTAGGTGATACTGATTTCAGAGGAATAAAATCAACAGGAGCTATATTAAGTGATGCAGCAATATCTTTATTCATCTTTGCACGTTCATATTCCGTTTTAAAACGGACATAATGCAAACGAGGAAAGCGTGCTCTAAGTGCTGGCATACCTTGATAAGGGCATGTGTTAGCTAAGATAATTAGTGGCTTCTCAGGATGGGGTGTTGCAGCTGCCTCACGAATTGCTTCTAAGTCATGACCGTTGATAGCTCTAACTACAGCACCAAACTCCTCCATTTTCTTACGGATATTACCAACTTTCATAACGCTATCCATAGCACCGTCACATTGCTGACAATTTACATCCATAATGACCTTAATATTATCAATTTTATGGTGCGTACAAGACTGAATTGCTTCCCAGGTCTGTCCTTCCTGAACTTCGCCGTCTGACATAAAAACCCATACACGCCCCGATTCCAATCGCCGCTTTCTTGCCCATGCTAAGCCTGCACCAGTTGAAAGCCCAACACCAAGAGTGCCGTTATGGACTTCCATGCCGGGACTATGTTCTGCACCAATTTGCTCAACAGAAGAACCATCTTGATTAAACATAGCTAATCCTTCTGGAGCCATACGTCCTACCTCTACGAGTGTGGCGTAAGCTACGAGAGCATAGTGAGCAGGAGCTATTAATACTCTATCGTATTGCGGTGCAGCGGGACCATTATATCCTGCACCAGTTTTATAGTTGCTATTGTTTATTGAAGGAACACCGGAAAACAAGCTGGGGACCATGGGCAGCGTCGAAAGGCCAAGATGCAGTTCTTCGTTATATAGCCACGCTAACTGTTCAGCTGCTGAACAAGCCTGACTAAGATATCCTCCGTTGTTACGTATAGTGTGTTCAAAAACACGACGGCGAATTCCGAGTGCAATTTCCTCGGTAGAACGCGCACTTTTCATCTAATTCCCTTCTCGGACTAGTAGATGCAAAAGCACTTTAAAGAATTAAGGCGCCAAGGTATGAATTCTTGAAAAAAAGTTAGGATCAAAACATGCCTTGGCATAAAATAATATCACAACGTGCGTTGGATTACCTCAACTTGGAAGCATTCGATGATATCCCCAGTTCGGATATCTTGATAGTTAGCTAATCCCATCCCACACTCTTGTCCGCCTGGTACTTCTTTAACCTCGTCTTTAAAGCGCTTAAGCGTTGATAATGTTCCTTCATGGATTACAACGTTATCTCGTAACAAGCGAACTTTTGCCCCGCGCTCAACGTGACCATCAACAATCAAACAACCTGCTACTCTCCCAACCTTAGAAATATTAAAGACTTCGTTGATTCTAGCATTCCCAAGAAATACCTCACGTAAGGTTGGATCAAGCATGCCAGACATGGCCGCTTTTATGTCGTCAACTAAATCGTAAATGATGCTGTAATATCTAATTTCGACGCGTTCCTGGTCGGCAGCCTGCTTAGCTTGCAAGCCAGCACGAACATTAAAACCAATGATGACTGCTTTAGAAGCTGTTGCTAAAGTTACATCAGACTCTGTAATGCCACCGACGCCTGAATGAATAATACGAGCTTCAACTTCTCCATTACCAACCTTAGCCAATGCTCCAGCAATTGCTTCTACAGAGCCTTGAACATCACCTTTAACAACAAGCGGAAATTCCTTCTTACCTTCTTCTCGTAATTGTTGCATCATTTGATCTAATGTACGTCCTGAACCTACAGATCCTAATGTTTCGCGACGTTTACGTATTCTATAATCCGTTATCTCTCGGGCCCTAGCTTCGTTTTCGACAACAGCAAATTGATCTCCCGCCTCAGGCGCAGTACCAAATCCTAAAACTTCCACAGGGAAGGAGGGACCTGCTTTGGCAACATTACTACCGGTATCATCAATCAATGCACGCACACGCCCCCAGGCTGTGCCTGCAACCACAATATCACCAACGGCCAATGTTCCACGCTGCACTAGCAGGGTCCCAACAGAGCCTCTGCCACGTTCCAGTTTAGCTTCAATCACAAAACCTTCTGCAGAACGATTCGGATTCGCTCTTAAATCTAACAATTCAGCTTGTAGATTAATACCTTCTAATAAGCCATCGAGATTTGTTTTTTTAAGAGCAGAAACTTCGAACTCTAGAGTCTCGCCAGACATACTTTCGACAACAACATTGTGTTGTAAAAGTTCAGTACGAACGCGGACGGGGTCAATATCCGCCTTATCCATTTTATTAATTGCAACAATTAAAGGAACTTCCGCTGCCTTGGCATGAGATATAGCTTCTATGGTCTGAGGCATAACACCATCATCGCCAGCTACTACTAAAATAACTATATCAGTAACTTTTGCACCTCTTGCTCGCATCGCCGTAAAAGCTGCGTGACCAGGAGTGTCTATAAAAGTGATACTTTGTCTGTTTGGTGTTGTGACTTGGTAGGCACCAATGTGCTGAGTAATCCCGCCGGCTTCTCCACCAGATACATTAGTGGTCCGAATAGCGTCGAGTAGTGATGTTTTACCATGATCGACATGCCCCATTATTGTGACAACAGGGGCGCGTGGCTTTAAGGTATCTTCAGAGTCAATCTCATCAATAAACCCTTCTTCAACATCCGCCTCTGATACTAGTTTTGATCTGTGGCCAAACTCTTCAACTATAAGTTGAGCTGTCTCTGTATCGATGACGTCATTGATCTTATTCATTGCACCTTGTTTCATGAGATATTTGATAAGATCGACCGCACGCTCAGTCATGCGATTTGCAAGTTCCTGTATTGTAATAACCTCAGGAATAACTACTTCGCGAGATATTTTTTCTCTCAGCTGGGAAATTCCCATAGCTTTTTGTTTCTCTCGCTCACGTTTGCGTTTTAAAGAGGCTAACGATCGCTCTCTCTGGCGCTCATCGAATGCATTGGTTATGGTAAGTTTACCGCGAACGCGTCCTTCATCAGCTCGTGATGCACTTCGTTTGTTACCGCGTTTACGTCGATCATCATCTTCTTCGCGCATTTGAAGTGGTGGCGACATAGGCTTAATAGATCGTCTCAGTTGCTGTTCTGAAGATTTTTTGGGAACTTCTGGCTTTTTAGGATCAGGGCGATCTGTTCGTGTAACAATCATTGGGCGGACCATGCCCATAGATTTTAACAAAGGCTCATCAGCTCGACTACGGACGGACGATGTCCTGGATAACTTTGATTTTACTTTTCCTAGTGACTGAGTGTTGGAGATTCTGTTGTGTGTAGATCTTGCAGAAGGTTGAACCGTCTCGTCTTGGTGCTTTTTTTGAGAAATTGCATCATGAAGGTTTCTAGCCTTGTCAACATCTCTAAGCTTTCGCTCTGCTTGCTGCTTATTTTTTTTATTAGCTAATTCAGCAGCTTTGGCTGCAGCTTCTAAAGCCTTCTCACGCTCTGCAGCTTCGGCTGCAGCTTTTCGTCGAACTTCCTGTTCTGCTGCTTCTTGCTTTGCTTTACGTACGACGGCTTCGGCAGTGGCTCGCTGTGCTGCCGCTAGTGCAGCAGCACGTTTTGCGACCTCTTCTTGTGAAAGCGCTCCTTTAGTGCCTTTGGAGGATGACCTTCTTGAATTTCCCCTGTTGTTTTCTGAACGCCCTGCAGCTGCACGTACTGATTCAGCTCTTGGTGTAGTAACAGCCCGTTTTCGCTTTTTTTCGACGACTACCGACTTTGAACGACCGTGGCTGAATTTTTGTTGAACGTGACCTGTATCCACAGTTCGCTTAAGGCTTAAAGGTTTGCGATTGCAATCTGCCTTGTCGTCGGTTTCCTTCGATTCGTCCATGCCTGTTCCGTTTCTGTGTTTTATATCATTCGCCTGCTCCGGTGGCGATTTACGACTGCTGTGGCGCGACAGCACTAGTCTTATCTACCGTGGTATTCGAGCGAAAAGTTTTTGCCCGCAAGCTCGCTTTCGCGAATTCGTCTGTTACGGCCTTAAAGTCTAGGGCAGCATGTACCACATTAACCTTTCCGAGTGCTAAACTAATTTGCTCGACAGTGAATAGATCAATTATTCTAGGCTGCTTTTTAGAGATTTTACACTCGTTGTGGTATTTGTAGCACATTTTTTTTCGACTTTTTGAGCTAGCATCGCTAGCTTGTATAAGTAGAACCTGATTCAAATTTTCTATTTGTTTAATAACATTTTCATATCCACATGTTACACAACCAGATTTATTAGCTAGGCTCAAGAAATTAAGAGCGTGTCGTTCTAGGGATTTATCCACGTTTTCAAGAAGCTTCTTAGGAACGATAACTTCGCGGCACCAGGCCTTATTAAATGCTTTTCTAGCAATAGCGCGCGACAACGCTTCGTGTGAGTTCAACACCCAGACCCCACGCCCAGGGAGACGCCTAGAAATGTCAGGTACAACCTGATTTTCCGGAGATAACACAAATTTTATCAATTCACTCTGATTATAAACAGCGCGAGTAACAATGCAAGTGCGTTTGGGCAACTTAACTAAAGTATTTTTTTTATATTCAAGCTTTGCTTTCATTGTTTTTTCTTTGATGAGACTGTGTTATCTTTTATAGTGTCTTAAACCTTATCTTCCGTAGTAGATGTTTCCTCGTGATTATTTTCTAATTCTGGCGCGGTAACGCTTTGTGAGTGATCTGTTGTAATTTCATTAGTAACTTCCACATCAGACGGATCTATCCATCCTAGAAGGATACGCGCTGAAAGTATCATTTCCTCTGCTTGCTCACGACTAATGTCAAATTTGCCGAGAACACCTTGATGCTCGATTTTTTCTGATCGCTTGTCCTTTGGACGCTCGACCCAACCTACTAGATCGTCGGTTGCACAGTCTGCAACATCTTCAAGTGTTTTAATATTGTTTTCACCTAATGCCACTAGCATAGCATTTGTTACTCCAACGATATTAGTAATTTCATCATCAACCCCAAGCTCTTTGCGTCGTTGGTCACGATCCAATTCTTGTTGCTCTAGAAATTCACGCGCTCGTGTCTGTATTTCTTCAGCCGTGTCAGGATCAAACCCCTCTATGTCAGCGATTTCGTTATATTCAACAAAAGCAACTTCTTCGACAGATGAAAAGCCTTCAGTAACTAGAAGCTGGGCAATTACTTCATCAACATCAAAGGAATCCATGAATAATCGTGATCGATCAGAAAACTCTTTGTTTCTACGCTCACTCTCTTCCTGCTCGGTGAGTATGTCAATATCCCAACCAGTGAGTTGCGAGGCGAGCCGAACATTCTGACCTCGTCGACCAATTGAGAGTGAAAGCTGACTTTCTGGCACAATAACTTCTATGCGATCAGCTTCTTCATCAAGAACGACCTTGCTTACCTCCGCTGGCGCAAGCGCATTCACAATAAAACTGGCAGGATCACTATTCCATTGTATTATATCGACTTTTTCACCCTGAAGCTCATTTACCACAGCTTGAACACGTTGACCTCGCAACCCAACGCATGCTCCAACGGGATCAATAGATGCATCCTTTGAAATAACTGCTATTTTCGCTCTAGATCCTGGATCACGAGCAACGGACTTTATTTCTACGACACCATCATAAAGTTCTGGAACCTCCATAGCAAAGAGCTTGGCCATAAATTCAGGTCGTGTTCGGGAAAGAAAAATCTGAGGGCCACGCTGCTCTCTTCTAACGTCGTATACATAGGCTCTTATTCTGTCACCATAGCGCACATTTTCACGCGGTATCATTTCATCTCGACGAATAACAGCTTCAGTTCGACTGAGATCTACAACCACATCACCATACTCAGTACGCTTAACAATTCCGTTTGCTATTTCACCAACACGGCCTTTATACTCTTCGTACTGCCGATCTCGTTCAGCATCACGTACTTTCTGAACAATGACTTGCCGCGCATTCTGAGCTGCAACACGACCAAAATCAATAGGCGGCAATTCTTCGACTAACTCGTCACCAATATCTATATCTTGTTTAACGCGACGCGCACTATCGATATCAATCTCGGTCCACTCGTTTTCAACTGATTTTACTACGGTCTGCACTCGCGTTAGTGTAGTATTACCAGTCTTTGGATTAATCGAACAACGAATATCATTCTCAAGCCCGTAGCGAGATTTTGCCGCTTTTTGAATAGCACCCTGCATAGCGTCAATAACTATACCACGGTCGATTGATTTTTCGCGCGCAACAGCTTCGGCAATTTGTAAAAGCTCTAAACGATTCGCACTAACACCTACTGTAGACATCATTATTTACCCTTCACTTCGGGGGATAGCTCTGTTTTAGCAGAGCTCACAGCCGTCTGTGTAGCATTTTCTGCGTCTGCATTTTTGACACAGGCTTTTGAGCGCCGCAAGCTTTCCTTTACAAGCTCGTCTGTTAACACCAATCGTGCGCTTTCAATCAACTCAATGGGAAGACCTAGAATTCTACGACCGATACAATCTAGTTCGACCTCGATACGAACTTCATTTGAATCAAACCCTTCAAGAACACCTTGAAAACGACGCTGACCGTCAAGTAACTTATAAAGCTCAATCTTCGCATCAAAACCTGACCACTCCTCAAAATCTGAGGCACTGACAAGCGGTCGATCTATACCAGGAGATGATATTTCAAGGCGGTATGAGTCGGGCATTGCGTCAAATGCATCTAGTAGCGGCGACAGTTGTTGTGATATGATTTCACAATCGTCAATTGATATTAATCCGACCTT
>JABSQE010000105.1 GCA_013214245.1 Hyphomicrobiaceae bacterium | reverse complement strand
GTAAAGTTTACTATGATCTTTTGGAGACACGAGAAAGGTATGGCATCGATGACGTTTACTTGCTACGGTTGGAACAGGTGTATCCATTCCCTTCAGCGGCCCTAAAAGATGAACTTAGTCGTTTTACACAGGCTGCAATGGTGTGGTGTCAGGAAGAACCTCGTAACATGGGCTGCTGGACTTTTGTGGAGCCGTATATCGAAGAAGTTTTGATACAAGTTAATGCTAAATTTAGGCGACCAGTTTATACAGGTCGCGTATCGGCTTCTTCAACAGCAACGGGTCAGCTTTCAAAGCACACTGAAGAACAAAAGACTCTTGTTGAAGAGGCTTTGAGGGGATAGCATTTAGTTTCAAATATGTAACCAGTACGATTAACTTAAATGACGATGCTCGAAATGATTGGGCGAAAGGGAAAGTAATTATGGCGACTGAAATTCGGGTGCCAACATTGGGCGAAAGTGTCACTGAGGCTACTGTTGGTCAGTGGTTTAAAAAGCCGGGCGACGCTGTTGCCGTCGATGAAACCCTGTGCGAGTTGGAAACCGATAAAGTGTCTATTGAGGTTCCAGCGCCTGTTGCTGGGGCAATGGGTGTGATTTCAGTCAACGAAGGTGACACGGTTGAAGTTGGTGCTATTTTAGGTTTAGTGAATGACGTTGAAAACGCTTCGTCCACAGGGACAACGCAACCGGTGTCAGAACCGGCTTCATTACAGCCTGCTCTAAATAACGTTGGTCCTACCATGTCACCGTCTCCTTCTGCGTCAAAAATTCTTACTGAGCGCAGTATTGATCCAGCCAGCGTAATAGGTTCGGGTGTTCGCAGCCAGGTTTTAAAGGAGGATGCTTTATCTGCGGTATCAGGTCCAACACAAATTCCAGCTACGTCTCTTGCTCCTCGTGCTGAACCTTCAAATCAAATGCGCGTCCCGGCAGCACCAAACGATGCTATACGAGAAGAGCGTGTGCGTATGACACGTCTACGTCAGACTATAGCTCGTCGTCTTAAAGACGCTCAAAATACAGCTGCAATGTTAACAACGTTTAACGATGTTGACATGAGCGCAGTAATGCAAATCAGAACAGATTATAAAGATCTGTTTGAGCGTCGCCACAAAGTAAAGTTAGGCTTTATGGGTTTTTTCGTTAAGGCTTGTATTCAAGCACTAAGGGAAATACCCGCAGTGAATGCTGAGATAGATGGTCAGGATCTGATATACAAGAATTATTACCATATTGGCGTCGCAGTAGGCACAGACAAGGGACTTGTTGTTCCTGTGGTACGTGAAGCGGAGCGTATGAGTCTTGCAGAAATAGAAACTTCCATTAGCGATTTTGGCAAGAGAGCGCGTGAAGGCAAGCTGGGCATCGAAGAGATGCAGGGCGGTACGTTTACTATTACAAATGGCGGTGTTTTCGGATCTATGATGTCAACACCAATTCTGAATGCTCCGCAATCTGGCATTCTAGGCATGCACCGCATTGAAAAGCGTCCGGTAGTTTTAAAAGATGGAAGCATTGAAGCTCGACCTATGATGTACTTGGCTCTTAGTTACGATCATAGAATTGTAGACGGTAAAGAAGCAGTGACGTTTCTTGTACGTGTTAAAGAATACCTTGAAGATCCGCAGCGTTTCCTTCTGGAACTCTAGCTCTAGCCCAAGCTTTGGTGAGCTCTGACTTGCTATTCTTTATAAATATGCCATGGCACCTAGGGACAAACGGGGTCATGGCACCCTGATTATTAGCCCATAATTGCCAGCAATCAATACGGTGATTATGCATTAAGGCAAAATGGATTTATGTTAATGTCTTATGATCTTACTGTGATAGGGACTGGTCCTGGCGGGTATGTGTGTGCTATTCGAGCAGCTCAGCTAGGAATGAAGGTTGCTGTGATTGAAAAACGTGCGACACACGGTGGCACATGTTTAAATGTTGGCTGCATTCCTTCCAAGGCTTTGTTACACGCTTCGGAACTTTACGAAGAGGCCAATCATGGTTTCGCTGCCATGGGTATAGGCGTATCACCTACACTTGATCTGACCAAAATGATGAAATTTAAGTCGGATGGGGTTAAAGGTAATGTAGATGGCATATCCTTCTTACTTAAAAAAAATAAAATAGATGTATTTAACGGTATTGGTAAAATTAGCAATGCTACCCAAGTTTGTGTCACTTCGCATGAGGGTACAATACAGACGCTTGACACTAAGCGAGTTGTGATAGCAACAGGTTCTGACATAGCGTCATTACCAGGAATTGATATTGATGAAAAAACCATTGTTTCATCAACGGGGGCACTCAATCTAGGCCAAGTACCTGAGAGGATGCTAGTGGTTGGCGGCGGTGTAATAGGTCTAGAATTAGGGTCTGTATGGCGCCGTCTTGGAGCAAAGGTACAGGTCGTGGAATTTCTTGACCGTATTATTCCGGATATGGACGGAGAAATTTCAAAACAGTTTCAACGTGTTTTACAAAAACAGGGTATGACCTTTAAGTTTGGCACAAAGGTTACAGGTGTGTCGTCATTCGGTTCGAAAGGCCACACCGTGACTCTGTTATCCACAGCAAGTGGTAATATAGAAACTATTGAAGTAGATGTTGTACTTATTGCTACTGGGCGAGTACCCTACACACATGGCCTCGGACTTGAAGAGGTGGGTGTCGAAAAAGATGAACTAGGACGCGTCAAGGTAAGTCCGCGCTGGGAAACGTCCGTTCCCGGCATTTTTGCTATTGGTGATGTGATTGATGGGCCGATGTTAGCACATAAGGCTGAGGATGAGGGTGTAGCTGTTGCCGAGTTGCTTGCTGGCCAAGCAGGACATGTAAATTATAACGTGATACCAGGTGTTGTCTATACAAATCCTGAGGTAGCTTCCGTTGGTAAAACAGAGGAGCAGTTAAAAGAAGCTGGTATTGCGTATAACGTAGGAAAGTTTCCATTTATGGCCAACGGTCGTGCAAAAGTTAATCGAACAACGGATGGATTTGTTAAAATTTTAGCTGATGCTACAACTGATCGTGTTCTTGGTGCACATATGATCGGCCCGCATGTTGGCGAATTAATTTCAGAAGCAGCTGTCTTAATGGAATTCAGTGGCTCGGCTGAAGATTTAGCGCGCATTTGTCATGCGCATCCCACTCTTAATGAGGCTGTGAAGGAAGCAGCGTTAGCTGTTGATAATCGTGCGTTACACATGTAACACATGAACTTCATTATCTAGATATCTTTCTTACGCCTTTGTAACCATCCTTTCGACCCAGTTTGGCAGAAAGAATGGTTACAGGCGGTCGTAACGCTTTGGGATTTACTACATAAAATCATTAAAGTTGTTCATGCACTTAGCAGCCTTATTTGAAATCATGGTGGCGTACAGATGCAGTATATGTTATAATAAGTCATGTTTTATTATGTCGTTTAATAGTATCGCTCT
>JABSQE010000104.1 GCA_013214245.1 Hyphomicrobiaceae bacterium | reverse complement strand
TGTAGTCGTAGTTGATATTGAGGATTATGATACAGTGATTGATGGTCTTAATGAGCATAACGGTGCTATAAGTAGTGAACTAAGCCGGTATCTTGCAGCTAAAGCTTATAATCGCACCGCTGCCTATGACGCAATTATCGGTAGCTGGTTTTCAAGTCAGCTAGGTTCTCTACGAACTTTTCCATACCACACTATTTCTGGGCAAAATGGAAAAGAATTAAGATATGGTGAAAATCCACATCAATGGTCCGCTTTTTACCAGACCTCCGAAACACGTCCTGGTGTAGCAACAGCCTTTAAATGCCAGGGCAAATCACTTTCATACAATAATATAAATGATACTGATGTAGCTTTTGAATTGATTTCAGAGTTTGGTGCTCAAACAGCTGCAGTAGCAATAGTAAAGCATGCTAATCCATGTGGTGTTGCTACTGGAATAAGCTTACGGGATGCTTACATACGTGCTTTAAGGTGTGATCCTGTCAGCGCATTCGGTGGTATAGTAGCACTTAATCAAACAATTGATGAAGACTCAGCTAATGAGATCATTAAGGTGTTCACTGAGGTAATTATCGCACCTGATGCTAGCGAAGGTGCTAAAGCTATTTTTTCAAAAAAATTAAATCTTCGTGTTTTATTAACCGGACTTCTAGCCGATCCGGCTGAGAATAGTTTTACAATGAAAACATTGGCTAGCGGACTTTTACTTCAATCACGTGATAACGCAGTAGTAGACCAAATGAATCTAAAAGTTGTGACAAAACGCAAACCAACAGACAAAGAAATGAGCGATTTGAAGTTTGCTTTTCGTGTGGTAAAACACGTTAAATCTAACGCAATTGTTTACGCTAAAGACGGTGCAACTGTGGGTATTGGAGCGGGACAAATGAGTAGAGTTGCTTCAGTGCGAATTGCGGCTCAGAACCCTGGAGGTATAGAGCAAGCTATCAGATTAGAAAATGTACCAACTTACCAATCCGTTTTAGCATCTGATGCTTTTTTTCCATTTTCCGATGGCATTCATGCAGCTGCTGAAGCCGGCGTGACTGCTATTATACAACCAGGTGGATCTATTCGTGATAGAGATATAATTTCTGCCGCTAACACGAATAATATGGCTATGATTTTTACTGGTATCCGGCATTTCAAGCACTAGAAATTATACGATAAATAGTTAACACACTATCTCAATATTATAAAATATCAAATGGTATAAATATAAAGGAATTATTTTGTTAATATAGTTTAACATGTATCTTTGCATTGTAACAGATCTAGCATACTTGTAGGTCACTACATTAACGAAATTTAAGATTATAGCATCAATAAAGTATGGCGCATAAAGCTTTGGACAGTAAAATAAAGTAATTTCCTTTTGCTGACGATAGATAAAGTTAAACTTTTAAGTATTCAGCTAATTGTACATCGGTTGTCTTGCACTCTTTAATTTTACTTCAAGAGTGTATTGGGACACCGTAGATATTTTACAGCTTTGTATTTCAGAAAAGTAGTGTATCGCTTATTTGACCTAATTTTTTACTTTGCAAATAGAACATCACGATATTTTATTTGGAGGTTATCTTTAAGTTTGATCTTGTATACACCGCGCTCAAGTTGCCTCACGCGTTCGGGTGCCAGATTAATTTTACCTAACCCCCCGGGAACATCAAGAATGTAGGAAGGTATCAGATTTTCAGCCAAGCGTTTTCTTAATTTTTGCATTAACTTTAGGCCTTTAGCTAGTGTGGTGCGGAAACGGGCAGTCCCTGGAGCTAAATCGCAGTGATGAAGATAATAAAGTGTCGCCTTAATATTGGAAAATTCACGACATAGGTTTTCTAGATCTTGTACATTATCGTTAATTCCGCGAAGTAAAACTGACTGACTTAATAGTTCAATACCGGCATTAAACAAAAGCTGACAAGCAATTTGAGCCCTATTCGAGAATTCATTTGCATGATTTGCATGAATAGCAACCCTAACTTTACAATTTGTTGACGTTAAGGCTTCTACTAATTCTTCAGATATACGTTCGGGAGTAAGAATTGGGACGCGTGTATGCCAGCGAAGCTTTTTGATGTGCGAGATTTCAGTAACTCTTTTTGTGAAATCTTTTATATGTTTAGCCGATAGAACGAATGGATCCCCTCCGGTTACTATGAGCTCTTCTAATTGTGGAGTATTCGCAACGTAATCGAGTGCTTTGGAAATGGTTTCAGCGTCTAATACGGCACTGAAACCTTGTCCTATCATCTCGCGACGAAAACAAAATCGGCAATATATTGGACAGATATTGACAATTTTAAGTAGCGCACGGTTTGAATAACGATGTACAATTCCGCGTACTGGGGAGTGCACCTCGTCACTTATGGGATCCTCTAACTCATCGTCAAGATGTTGCATTTCTTTAGTATGCGGTATAAATTGCTGACGAATTGGATCTTCTTGGTCATTCGGATCCATCCGCTCACAGATGTGTCGGGTTACTGCGATTGCGTATCTCTCAGCGACTGGATGAAGAGTTGTCACATCCTGTTCGCTAATTATACCCATGGCATTGAGCTCTTCGAGAGTCGTCAAGAGTTGTGTCATTTTTATGCAAAATTTGGTAAGGGTGTCCAAATCACTTGGTCTATACGTTGTGCTCCAGTTGCAAGCATTACTAGCCTGTCAAACCCCATTGCACATCCTGAGGCTGGTGGCATCTCAGCAAGTGCTGAAAGGAAATCCTCGTCAATTGGATAACGTTCACCATAAATCCTATGCTTCTCAGCCATATTAGCCTCAAATAGTTGGCGTTGAATTGTTGGGTCGGTTAATTCACCAAAAGCATTCGCTAACTCTACACCGCAACAATAAAGTTCGAAACGTTCAGCAAATAAATTTTCATTAGGGCAGCGCCTGGCAAGTGTTGATTCACATAAAGGATAGGCGTCTAGTATAACAGGACTACTGTTGCCTAAATTAGGCTCAATACGCTCTACGATAATACGTGAGAAAATGTCAGACCAGGTATCATCTTTTGCCACGCGGATACCTTGTGCTTGCGCGGCATCTGCAAGTTTTTTTCGCCGCGGTTTGTTGTTACAAAGAGTTGCCATAATATCGATACCTGCGAAATCTTTAAAGGCATTAACTAATTTAATCCTTTCGGGTTTATCTGTTGCTATTATTGTACGGCCCGCGTAAGACCATTGTTGATTTTCGGCTATTTTAGCTGCAATCTTTAATATCTCATGGCAATGCTCTATGAGATAATTATAGGAGGTATCTGTTACATACCACTCCAGCATTGTGAACTCAGGATGATGTAATTTTGAGTATTCTTTATTACGAAAAACTGGTGCAAAAGTGAAGATTTTTTTCTCACCAGCAGCAAGTAGTTTTTTGCACGCAAATTCAGGAGATGTGTGCAGGTATAATGAATGGTAAGCACCTGATTCTGTTGTTATTTTTGTACTAAATGCATGAAGATGCGTTTCATTTCCCGGAGAGCTTTGTAAGCAAGCAGTCTCAACTTCGATGAAGTCTTGGTTTAAGAACCATGCTCGCAAAGCTGATTTTATTTGCATGCGTGTGAGCAAAAACGACCTGCGATCTTCATGGGAATCGCGTTGCCACCATGATGATTGGATAATCTGATTATTATTTTTCATAAAAAAAAGTCTCAAAAGTTACTACATTGTAGCATGTACAGGTGGTTTTTTTTATTTAAATCGATATGTTTAAAGTCAGGTAAAGCTTTATTTATTGTAGTTTTAGTAATACTAATGCGATTTTCTTGGTAAGGGCATTCGACTTAATGCGCTTACAAACACTAGCTTTAGTGAGTTTGATAAGGAGTTAGCAACCTTCTCTTTAGTTAATTTCAATTAAAATTTTTTTGGCTTACTAATCCATTTTCTCAGACTTTTTTTCCATAACCATAACGGATAAGAGATCTTTATGCAACTCTTTAATTGTATCTACAATTATTGACTACTAATTGCGACGCTAAACAAAACATTTTCGACACCTAATTAGGATTAGTTAATAAGTAGCATCTCTGAGTTTCTTACTTGATTTCTAAACGGATTTAAAAGGATGTTGTAGTTATTTAATCAAAATAAAGAGCTCTTAGTATCACTTAATTATGCTTAATGATGTGGAAAGATAAATTTTGAGCCATTAAAGCTTGTGTTTTTTTTTTATAGTCTGCTAGAAAGGTATTTTTCATTTTAAATTTTAAGTTATGTTCTAAGTATATGGGAAAACTAACAAGTAAGAAAGCTTTCGTACAAATTTATGTGTTGCATGTAATGTGTATGCGGTATTTATACTACAGTTATCGTTTTGCTTGCACCCTGCTTGTTAAAGCTTAGTGAGAGCGCCATTATGCTGATAAAAAATTAGAACAATTTACATTTATTGTATTTGTTGTAGATGTTTTTCTAACTGTTAAAATATTAAGGAATAATATCCCTTGTAAAATATTACCATTTACGCGTTTCTCCGAATGATTAAAACGAACCTAAATATCTTTTCTTAAATTCGTATTGATTTCTAATTCTGCAAAAATTGGCTTAAATAAGTATACGCAACAATGCACATCAACCAACATTTAGTATGACCTAATATACTAGTCAGGTTTATAACATGTACATTTTAAATTCTCATGAGCATATATATCTATCTCTGTACTCAGTGATTTAATCTCATCTACCTTTTTTGGAAGGTTGTATTTGTATAACTCGAGTTAAGCACGTAAACACAAATGTTCGGATATCTATCAGGTTTAAAATTTAAGCGTGAGATAAAATATGCACAATTTTTTTGTAGGTCTTGCGATATTTTTCTTTGCTCATACTTTTTCTCTTTTTAGGTCCAGAAGAAGAGCAATAATTAACGAAGTCGGATTAAGAATCTACATCATAGTATTTTCGCTAATATCGATAATTGGTCTTGCTATAATGATTTTTGGCTACGGTGAATTAAGAGCTAACGTTTCCTTTAACAAGGTCTTTTGGGTTTCGCCGATTTGGATGAAACACGTCGTCTTCGTCCTAATGATTCCAGCATTTGTTTTTCTTTCTGCTGCGTATATTCCAAGTCGTATATCGCATATATTTCCGCATCCCATGCTTGCTGCCGTGAAGATTTGGGCAACTTTACATCTATGCGTTAACGGAGATCTAGTTTCTATAATCTTGTTTTGTTCTTTTCTTTTTTTCGCAGTAGCTGTCAGGCTTTCGCTAAAAAAACGTTTAATCTCGGAACAACATGTAGCTACATCTGGTAGTTTGCAAATTACAGGACTTGGTTCAGATTTAACAGTAGTGGTTACAGGTTTAGTTGCGTATGCTTTTGTGATATTTTATGGTCATGTGTGGGTTGTAGGCGTTCCGCTGGTGGGTTCGTGAGCTATGAGCTCTGCCATTCTTGGGCTCTATAAGCTATAGATAATGTGATATATTAGCCATGCAAATATTACTCTCAACCAGAAGTTTATAGATTTAAAGCTCATATTATAACGATAATCAGGGACTATCTTTGAGACCTAAGCAAGCAACTTAGATGGACATTAAGTTTAATCTCAGTTTTGGAATATGTAAGTGACTGCCGCGAACGTGGCCATTCGTAATACGGCTTACAGAGCTTAACTTTTCAATATTAGTGATTAAGACTTTGTAATGAATGTTAGTACTAATAAAGCAAGGGTCTTATAGTATTTGAGGTAACTCTAAAATTAGACTAAAAAGTGCTTGATACTTAGGGGCTAGATCATTTTAAGTATTATTATTACACCTTAACAATTTAATTGTAATATTTTGTATTATTACCAAAAGGGATGCTGAATTCTTTATAATTATTAAGAAAAGTTGAATTTGTAGATATATACTATTTATCTTCCTTTATTAAAAACTGTCCGAAATTAGTTGGGCGTACCTTCCCAAGGTTTCATAGTAATAACAACAACTAAAGGCCATAATTTATAATCCAGAAATTAGCTATGAATATTTAAAAAAAAACGAATTGAAACCTCACAGATCGTTGTCTTTTGAAGATTAAATTTCGATTTCAAGATAATCTATTAAAGTCCAGCAGAGAAAGTTTGGGTTGACAACTGATATTTGATGTTTTGTTTATAAAGCAAAATATGTTTTTTATCCAAAACATTACGGCGTGAGCTTTTTGTCATTCTTGAACTTACACTCTTAGCTCATCGTGATAAACGTGATAATTAGAACTTTAGTCTGAGTCAGATCATAAATTTCTATAAGATTAGAGCTTTCAAAAAATATGTCTTAGAGAAGCGATGTAAATTATGCAGTGAATACAGCCAGCATCCCGCATTAGGATTGCTACTATTTTTGATAGTGAATTTAGAATTTTTATCACTATTTGAAGGATTTATAACATGAATAGGCGACGCCGCGTTTACGAAGGCAAAGCTAAGATCTTATATGAAGGGCCTGAGCCAGGCACGCTGGTACAGCACTTTAAAGATGACGCCACTGCATTTAATAATAAAAAGCACGACCAAATTGAAGGCAAGGGTGTTATTAATAATCGTATTTCTGAATATGTATTTAAACGACTTAGTGAGATGAATATTCCTACTCATTTCATTCGGTGCCTGAACATGAGAGAGCAACTTATACGGGAAGTTGAAATTATTCCAATAGAGGTTGTGGTGAGGAACGTAGCAGCCGGCTCACTTTGTAAGCGTCTTGGTCTTGAAGAGGGCGCTCAGCTTTCACGTTCAATTCTTGAGTTCTATTATAAAAGTGATGAACTAGCTGATCCTCTAGTTACTGAAGAGCACATCACAGCGTTCGGTTGGTCTAATCCTATTGAGTTAGATGAGATCATGCAGTCCGCGCTGCGGATCAATGACTTTTTGTCAGGCTTATTTGTAGGGCAAGGCATTCGTCTGATAGACTTTAAACTAGAATTTGGTAAAGTCTGGGAGAATGATCAGTTAAGAATAATATTAGCTGATGAAATTAGCCCAGATAATTGTCGGCTTTGGGATGCTGAGACTAACAACAAAATGGATAAAGATAGATTTCGCTGTGATCTTGGCGGTGTTTTAGAGGCCTATCAGGAAGTTGCGCGCAGGCTAGGCGTATTAGTGGAGGTTCGACCTCCCCATGGTACTGTTCCTATATTAGTTTCATCAAATGCCAATAATAGCTATGACTAGTTTTGAACTTCAAAACAATGCGTTTGTAATTAAAATTTTCTTATCTGCGAGATATACACACATTTGTTTTTTATACAGAGTAGTTTATGATAAAATTTTATAAACTACATAGTTAAATATATGGAAAAAAGGCCATTAATTAGTTTTCGGAATTTAAGAATCTGAGGAGAGGTCTGACTTCCATAATTAAAAAACTTAATGTATATACAGCTTGTTGTGCGTTTAATTAGTTTTGGCTTTAATTTTACTGATTTATAGAGTGTTGGTTTGGAAGAAATAACAGGTGAATGCTTATGAGAGCACAAATAAAAATAAGTCTAAAAAAAGATGTGCTAGATCCTCAGGGTAGAGCGATAAAGAAAGCGCTGCACCAGCTTGGCTTTTCCGAGATTAGTGAAGTGCGTCAGGGTAAATACTTTGAGGTTGATATAGATGACTCACTTGAATTAATGGCCAGCAAGGTGGTTGAAAGAATGTGTCAACAACTTCTTGCTAATCCAGTAGTAGAAACTTATTCTTATGAGTTGGTAGACTGAATGAACGTATGTGTTATTATATTTCCTGGGTCAAATTGTGATAGAGACATCAAATTGGCTTTACAAAAAACCGCAGGATTTAAAGTAACTATGGTGTGGCACGGTGATTCTGAGGTTCCGAAATGTGATGCTATCATCTTACCAGGGGGCTTTTCTTTTGGTGATTACTTACGTTGTGGAGCTATAGCCGCGCGGACACCAATAATGCGATGCGTGGTCGAAAAGGCAAAAAGTGGTGTTCCCGTTCTTGGCGTTTGCAATGGGTTCCAAATCTTATGTGAATTAGGTTTGTTGCCAGGTAGTTTAATGCGTAATTCGAGAATGTTATTCGTGTGCAGAGATGTCTATCTAAAAGTCGAAAATACAGATACGCCTTTTACAGGTTCCTTTGAAAAAGGTGATGTTATAAGCATTCCAGTCGCACATCACGACGGCAACTTTTTTGCCATGCAAGATACTTTAAACCGGCTAGAGGGTGAAGGCTTAGTAGTGCTTCGTTATAGCGATGAAGCTGGTGCTATCACTTCTCTAGCTAATCCTAATGGAGCTCAACGAAATATAGCAGGAATCTGTAGTTCAAACGGCAGGGTCGTTGGTATGATGCCTCATCCGGAGAGAGCCTGTGAAATGGTACTTGGCAATACAGATGGGAAACTTTTTTTTAAAAGTCTTAAGAGCGCACTTACTGTCTAAACTATCTCTTAGTAAGATTTGAGAGCTTAGTTATGATAAATATTCTAGATTGCAAAATTACACCTGAACTTGTTGCTTCTCACGGCATGAAACCTGAGGAATACGATCAATTACTAGTTATGTTAAATCGTGAACCCACGATTACTGAGCTAGGTATTTTTTCAGTTATGTGGTCGGAGCATTGTTCGTATAAATCATCACGTGTACTTTTGAAAACATTGCCGACAGAAGGTTCGTGCGTTATACAAGGACCTGGCGAGAATGCTGGTGTTGTTGATATAGGTGATGGTGATTGTATAGTATTCAAAATGGAAAGTCATAACCACCCAAGTTATATCGAACCCTTTCAAGGAGCTGCAACTGGTGTCGGCGGCATTATGAGAGACATATTTACTATGGGTGCACGGCCTATAGCTAATTTAAATGCACTTCGTTTTGGAGATCCTAAACATCCTGAGACACGCCGTCTACTCTCTGGTGTTGTTGCTGGCATTGCTAATTACGGAAACTCAGTTGGGGTGCCAACCGTTGGTGGTGAGACCGATTTCGATTCTGCTTACAATAACAATATTCTAGTGAATGTGATGTGTATCGGATTGGCTAAGACTGAAAAAATATTTTACTCTGCAGCAAAGGGAACAGGGCTACCAGTTATCTATGTTGGCTCTAAGACAGGCCGTGACGGTATACATGGAGCAACGATGGCCTCTAAAGAATTTTCCTTTGATAGCCAGGAAAAGCTAGCAACTGTTCAGGTTGGCGATCCATTTGCCGAAAAACTCTTAATTGAAGCTTGCCTGGAGTTGATGGCAGGAGATGTTATTCTTGCTATACAAGACATGGGAGCAGCCGGTTTAACTTCATCAACTTCAGAAATGGCAGATAAAGGTGGCGTCGGTATTGAACTCAATCTGGACAATGTTCCACAACGAGAGTCTGATATGACTGCATATGAAATGATGCTATCAGAAAGCCAAGAACGCATGTTAATGGTACTCAAACCTGGATGTGAATCTTCAGCAGAGAAAATTTTTAAAAAATGGGGATTAGACTTTGCTATCATTGGTTATACAACTGACTCTGACCGTTTGGTTGTTAAGCATAACGGTGAAGTTCACGCGGATATTCCTGTAGCCATGCTTGTCAAAGCAGCGCCGCTTTATAAACGTCCGTGGATTGAAACGTCAAAGCCAGAGTTCATACCAACCTCGACGATATCGACACCTAGTAATACTATTGAAAGTCTTAAGTTAATCCTGAGTCACCCACAAGGCTGTTCTCGTCGTTGGATTTGGGAGCAGTATGACCATATGGTTATGGGTGATACACTTTCTCGACCAGGAGGAGATGCTGCCGTAGTGCGAGTTCATGGCCGGGATAAAGCGGTAGCTGCATGCTGCGATGTAACACCACGCTATGTTTTAGCTGATCCCTATATGGGTACAAAACAAGCTGTCGCAGAGTGTTGGCGCAATCTTATTTCTGTTGGTGCAGACCCTTTGGCTATAACTAACAATTTAAATTTTGGAAGTCCGGAACGGAAAGATATTATGGGCCAAATTGTTTCAAGCGTTAGTGGTATGGGAGAAGCTTGTCGTGCTCTCGATTTTCCAGTAGTTTCTGGGAATGTGTCTCTTTACAACGAAACAGAAAATCAGGCAATACCGCCAACTCCAACTGTTGGAGGACTAGGTGTCTTAAGACGAATAGACCATATGGTAAATTTGGCATTTAAGGAAGAAGGAAACGTCATATTACTTTTGGGTCCAGAAACTGGACACCTTAATCAATCTCTATACCAACAAATTATTATAGGAAGTCTATCAGGCGAACCACCACCAATTGATCTTTTAGAGGAACGAAGAACGGGTGATTTTGTTCGAAAGCTTATTAATTCAAAAAAAGTCTTTGCAGTTCATGATGTCAGTGATGGTGGATTACTGGTCTCTATTTCTGAAATGTCACTTGCTGGAGGAAAAGGTGCTAACTTATTAGAGTATAATGGTAACTTGTCCACTCAAGGAGTATGGTTCGGGGAAGATCAGTCTCGTTATATTATTGAAATAAGCTCTGTTGATTCTCATGCTATCATCAAGTCAGCAGAGGAAGCTGGAGTGAAAAGTAGGGTCATAGGTCATGTCTGTGGATTAACTCTTATGGTAGGAAATGAGAAAATTGCATTAGAAGAGCTTAGAATGGTTCATGAGAAGTGGTTTTCAGAATATATGAATTAGCACTTAATTAGTCATTAGAGTTGTGAGGATCTTAAAATATTCTTGCCCTGATATTAAATCAATAATTATATTTGTGCTTAGGCTATATTCAAGATATAAGTAATACTTTTTGCTTTAGTGTTTTACTGTTTATTAATAATTAGCTATTGTTTCTAGTTCTTTTACAATTTTTTGACCCATCTCATTTGTTCCAACTTTGCACATTTTGTCTTGCATAATATCAATTGTGCGATAACCTTGATCCAGAACATTTGAGATCGACTTTTCAACTAATTCAGCTTCCCTAACAAGACCGAAAGAGTAGCGCAGAGCCATAGCAAAAGATGCCACCGCAGCAATAGGATTAGCCTTGTCCTGGTTCGCTATGTCTGGTGCTGTACCGTGTACTGGTTCGTACAAAGCCCTAGGTCTCTCTATTCCAGAGATGTTAGTACCAAGTGAAGCAGAAGATAACATTCCGACTGAGCCTGTCAGCATAGCAGCAGCATCAGACAATATATCTCCAAACAAGTTATCGCAGACAATGACATCAAACTGTTTAGGCTGGCGCACTAGTTGCATAACGCAACTATCTGCTAAAATGTGTTTTAGTTCAATGTTTTCCGCGTAAGTTTGATGAAGCTCGCTAATCACTTCATGCCAAAGCACACCCGTCATCATTACATTACGTTTTTCAACAGAATGTACCTTTTTATAACGCTTAGCAGCAAGATTAAAAGCAATTTTTACAATTCTACTAATTTCAAATGTTGTGTATGAAGTCGTATCTACGGCACGCTTTTGACCGTTTTGTAATGTAACTATTTCTTTTGGTTGGCTAAAATAGGTGCCGCCTGTTAACTCTCGTACTATAAGTATGTCAAGCCCTTCGACTAATGAGGGTTGTAGCGAAGATGCTGTTGCCAGTGCTGGATAACAAATGGCTGGACGTAGGTTTGCAAAAAGGTCAAGATCTTTACGAAGCCTTAAAAGACCTGCTTCAGGACGAAGCTCGAAACTGATATCATCCCATTTGGAGTCTCCCACTGCACCAAATAGAATCGCATCAGCTCTTTGAGCCTTATCTATAGCAGCATTAGTAATTGGTACACCGTGCACGTCAAGTGCTGCTCCGCCAGCCAATTCTGTTTCTATAGCAAATTGTGCTTTGTTGAAGCGAGTGTTAAAAAATTTTATAATACGTTCGACTTGGGAAATCACCTCAGGCCCGATGCCGTCACCAGGAAATAAAATAATATTATAGGTCATTATGATTGGATCTTTCGTTCTGTAGGTATTTCTATTTAAGCTTTTAGTTAAGTTCATATAAAATAATTGCCTGTATTGCATTAAGATGTTTATCATATACATAAAGGAAAATCTTGTTAGAAGAACTTTGGGAGCTAAGGATTTTATGGAGTTGCAGTATAAGTTGTTATAAGCTTAGCAATACAAATAAAGGATAACAGAAAGAAATGTCCACATAGTTTTTTTCAGGTTTAAGATATAAAATTTGATATTTCAATTTTAGTCACGCAGAGAGATTTAGTCTTCTATAATTCATCTGATGTGTGTTTGAAGAGGTCGATCAGAAAATATGTTGAATTAGAGATTTTCCTGTCATTTCATTAGGTTCTTTTAGCCCTAGAAGCTGCAGGATTGTTGGGGCTACATCAGCTAAAAGACCGTTTTGCATTTTTACAGTAGTGATTTTATAATTAACTAGAATTATAGGCACAGGATTAAGAGTGTGTGCAGTATGCGGAGTACCTTTTTTATAATCATACATTGTTTCACAGTTACCGTGATCTGCAACAACAACCATGGTGCCTTTG
Source organism: Hyphomicrobiaceae bacterium (assembly GCA_013214245.1). Taxonomy (GTDB): domain Bacteria; phylum Pseudomonadota; class Alphaproteobacteria; order Rhizobiales; family Hyphomicrobiaceae; genus Tectiglobus; species Tectiglobus profundi. The sequence continues at coordinate 7,751 of JABSQE010000104.1, read as the reverse complement.
CATTCGCATATAACTTTTTCTAGTTGACCAAGACATGAATCGACGCATTCAACTGCTTTGATAGTTGCATCTAGATCTCCTGTATGACCAACCATATCACCATTAGCATAATTAATAACAATAAAGTCGAATTTGTTAGATACTATTTGTTTTATAAGCTTCTTTGTTAATTCTTTTGCAGACATTTCCGGGCGTAAATCGTAGGTTTTAACCTTGGGAGATGGTACAAGAAGACGTTCTTCTCCTATATTAGGGGGCTCTATACCACCATTAAAAAAGTATGTGATGTGTGGGTATTTCTCTGTCTCTGCAGCCCGTAGCTGCGTAAGACCTGCAGCTGCAACCATCTCTCCCAGAGTATTGGTAATTCTCTTATTGGGAAATATTGACTTGCATCGTAAGGAGAGCTCTTTCGAATAAGTAACCATACCTAACGCAGCGGTTAAAGATATATGATTATTGCGTGTAAAATTATCAAATTCAGGTTCCAAGATAGCACTTAGCAATTCACGAACACGATCAGTCCGGAAGTTCGCGCATAGAAGTCCATCAGTATTTTTTATACCCTTGTAATTGATATGGCGAGCCGGGTTGATAAACTCGTCTGTAATACCGTTAACATACGAAGACTTAATGGCATCGTATACATTTAAAAAAATTTCTCCATAGCCCGAAACTATAAGGTTGTAAGCACGCTGTACTCGTTCCCATCTATTGTCACGATCCATGGCAAAATAACGCCCACAGATAGAGCTTATTGACACGTTGCTAGTCTCAGAAACTGCTTTTTCTAGTCGTTTTATGTGGTCCAAAGCACTTTTAGGTGATGTATCTCGTCCGTCAGTAATTGCATGAATACAAACTGGTACTCCGGAAGCAGCTACAATCTGTGCTAGAGCTACAACATGATCCTGATGGGCGTGAATCCCACCAGGAGAAATCATTCCAATAAGATGACAGGTGCCGTCTGTTGTTATTAATGAGTTGATAAAATCTTTAAGATCATCAGAGTCAGCAAGGCTTCCATCTTCAATCGCTTTGTTAATACGAGGTAAATCTTGCCAGACAACACGTCCCGCACCTAAATTTAGATGACCGACTTCAGAATTTCCCATTTGGCCATCTGGAGGCCCAACGCTTTCACCGCTACATTTTAGCTGTGCTGTAGGCCAATTTTTTGTGATACGATTCCAGTTTGGCATTGATGCAAGAGCAATTGCGTTGTCTGTGCGTTCAGTTCGCAGTCCCCAACCGTCTAAAATGCAGAGAATTACAGGTCCGTTACTATTTATTTTTTTTTTTCTAGAAAGCATGTCAAGGCAGTAATGTTGTGTATATTGATGATAAATTTGTTCATTTTAATTATAAGTTCAACTTGTTACTTAGTAGCAGCTAGTCTTCAGATTTGAATGTTTTGGACGCCCAACTTTTATCAATCTTAGGCCGCTTTGAGAGCTTATGATTAGCGCTTGTTTCTCTATGTGCGAATTGGGTGTCGGGACACGCAACTTTAAATAACTGTCGAAATATACCAGGTGTAACGGCAGATAGAGGATTAATTATTACTTGAGGCTGCTTCAATGTGCCTAGGACTTCAAAATTAATACCAATAACTCCCTCTCCTTTAGTGCCAGCTAATAAATTACCAATTCCGGGAATAGAACTGACTACTGAACTCAACCCTTGTAAGGGTATATAAGTTCCGGCCACTTGAATTTGTCGATTTGTAAAATCTGCTTTGCCACATAGCATGACACCTAAAAGTGGACCTCTTAGTTCAGCATCGCTTAAGACAAACCTGCCTCTTCCAACAACAAATGGAACTTGCATCCAGTCAAACTCAATGATTTCGCGCTCAAGATCCGAACTATTAGCTAGCGTTTGTTGTCTTTGGTTTAGGACCTCAGTTACTATTTTATCGCCTAGAACACCAAATCGACGCACAGTCAAAATGCCCCTACGTGTTCCTGATTTATTACTTTCTATATCTATAATTGATCTAAGCTGGCCATTCCGGACATTTGGATAAAATCCGACAAGTTTAAGTGCCTGTCCTGAATCATTAGAAACTATTACTATTTGATGAGATTCGTCGTCTCGTTTAAGTGAAGCCTTCAATGCGCTTCCATTTTTAAAATTTCCGGATGCAGCTAAATTTGTTATTTTTCCATCACGTTTTGACAGCCTGAGACTTAGATTTTTGAGCGACGTATCCCAATAGCCCAGAACATTATCGATTTTAACATTTAAGTCGAAATTAGGTGCTGATGTTGAAGAAACGTAACCATTGGGGCTTTTAGGAGAAAATAGGTCGCGCAAGAAATTTCGACCCTCAAATGATTTTCCACTAACTGAAACTCGCCATATATTATCTTTGTTTAGTTTACCCTCAATCCTTAGTCGTGTAATTATGTCAATCGTGAAGTCTTCAATATTGAATGAAGAGAGCTCTCCTTTTGAATTAACCAGCGCTTCCCCTCTAGCAGCAATTCTATCACCGGTAATCCTAAGATCAGATAATTTCCATTCTCCTCTTTTATTTGTTGTTACGCTTAAATCTACAATTGCCTTATGCCCTATCGGTTTTTTCCATGATAAGCTTGCAATATTTAAAGTGGCACTTGTCAGATCAACCCTAAAATTAATCTTTTGGCGGTAGCTGTCTAAGTCAGCTTTTAGTGACGGAACTGTTGCGCTAACTTGAATTGGACCCTTTATCAAATGATTAACATGTAGTCCTAAAGCATTGCGATCTGCATCATCAAAACTCGCATCTAATGTGAAAGGTAATGCGTTATTAATAGTGCGCAGATCTTTGCGCCAATAAATATTAATTGGGATACCCTTAAGCAACACATCACCACTTACTAATATATCGTTTTCGGTTAAGTTTAGTGTTATGTTGGAGCCGTTGATATTAAATGTCTTCCAAACATTTTCAGCACGTCCGTCAGAAACATGTAGATACCCCTTAATTTTCGGAGGCGGCAATCCTTCATTGCGATGTATAGGTACTATTATGGATAAATTACCCTCTAATTTGCCGGAAAATCGTTTTTTTATATTGGCAAGTGTCGGGGAACTTTTACCTTGCACCTTGCTAATTAGCTCAAGAGCTTCTTCAACACTTCCTTCAATTTTGAATGTAGCGTTACCATCTATTTCTGGCTCAAAAATGTCTGTTGTTTCGAAATTTAAGCCCGAGATTAATAAAGATTGGTTATTACTCAATATAAGTGCGCATTCAGGAATGCGTGCGCTAAATAGATCATCCTTGAAATTAAGGTAAGCTTGTGATGCGTGTATGAGTGGAAGCTTGTCACTGACTCTAAAACGAACATCAGCTAGTTTAGCGTACATGACCACAGAATAGTTTTTTTTATATTGTGAATTGCTGCTTGCCGGAGCACCTAGGTGCGCAGTAAATGTTCCTTCAAGTAACTCTCCAGAGTGAATATTATTCACTATCCATTTACGGGAATCTACACTTAAGTATTGTGGCCAGTATGCAAGTAAATGTTTCACTGACATGGGACTAAATTTTCCGATAATAGAAAATCTAGGCGAACTACCAATATGTATAATACCATTCATTGATAGTTTTCCGCTGCCTGCCTCAACTAAGGTTTTATCAAGATTGATGATGCCCTGATGCGGCAACAATGTCCCGATTGCCACAAATCGTTTTAAGTCAACAGATACATTATCACCAGTAGTTGAGAGATATCCATCGACAGACTGAATTTCAAATTCCCAGGCAGGTATTATCGAATCGATAAGCTTGTAACTTATAACACCAGTCAGGGTTATGTTACTTTGCGACCAGTTTAAATTGGCAGTTTCTAGTTTAATGAATTCGTGCTCATTACTATATACAAGTCTAGCTCGGCCAGAATTTAGAAATAGTGATTCTTTACCAAGAGCTGGTATCAGAAATTGTCCAGTTCCAAATTCAATCTCCAAAATTCCATTTAAACTTCTATCTTTAGGAGAAAAAAAATAGTCCGCTCTAACTGAAATCGGAAGTTGAAGGTGATCTAAAGCCTTCAATTTTGGTATCACATCAGCTATTGCTTGAGGGTAAAGATCTTTTACAACTACCGAAAGGTGAACTCGATTACTTTCTTTCGTGTCTTCAATTTGCAGTCCTAAATGCCATATACCTCGTTTTGAGTAAAACGCTATATTACCTGATAAAACGCTCCGGACATCTGTATGCGTTAAGTTGAAATTTGCTGCTTGAACTTCAAAAGCTGTGCGATCTCCTTCGTAGTCGATAATAATCATTGCTTTTCTGAGACTTATACGGTTCAGGTGTGCTTTAGCAAGTGATTGCTGACGTATTATTGGAGATAAATTAGCTATAATACGTTCCAAATCTGTAAGATCTTTAGATTCGGGATATGAAAATGTATGGCTAGTAACTTGTGAAGTTTCTTGCCGCTCTATGGAGTTAGGAGCATTTGCCTTTATTTCGGGTTTAATGATTGCCATTCCGACATCACTTCGACTTGCTTCGATTGCAAGCGAGAGTCCATCGTTTGAGGTATAGAAAACAAGCAAGCGAGGCTCGATTAAGATAATCTGAGAAGGTGAAATTACACCTCCTAATAAAGCCCATGGACTGATTTTAACTGCAGCCAACGGTGCAAATGCAACTGGTTCACCTGATTTATCTGCAAGTCTTATATCTTTTAGCTGAATTTCAAAGCCATGATCTTTAAGAGCAACCACTGGCTGGCCGATGCTAACTTTTAAATTAGGTAGTTCGGATGATATACTTCTCTCGATTGGTTTTTTTAGAAAAGTTAAAGAAATAGCACCGTTTAACAGACGAACATATAGTAAACCAATAGCGATTGCTAAAAGTAGAAGAATTGGTAGAACGGATATTCCAGATAGAATAAGCAACCGACCGATAATGAAACTCTTATGTTGTTTATGGTTATCAGCTGTAACCATAACACTCTGTTTCCGCCAAAATTGTTTCACTGCGTTAGTCAACGCAACTCCCTTCCTATAAATCAGTGTGTTTTGGCAACACTATTAATACTGTTATAACATCCCAATTAGACACTAACGTACATGAAATAAGCTTAGTGGTAACCGGAATAATTACTTTTAGATCAGTATTTGAGAATTTTGTAGATTTATCTGTAAAAAATCACATTCTATTCTTCAACGATACTCAATTCTGGAAATAATTTAAGCATACACACTTTGCGCTACGAACTATATTGCCAAGGATGCTGTATATAATTTTTCTATAATTAGCAACCTCTATATTGATGATGCTATTTATATTTAACGGAATTAATTCTCTTTACACAGTCAAGCATTTAGTATTGAAATCATGTCTAAAATTAGAATTAATATGCAAAATAAATGAGATGTTCACATAATTTGTTAAAATCAAGGAGCCACTGAAATAAAAGTTATTGGTAAAATTGAAATTCTTTAAGACTTTACGCGTTTCTTGGTAAATAAGAGTTTTTTCTTTTTGATTTGGCATGTTTTACCTCCTATATGAGGGAAACTATGCGAAATAAGATCGCAAATCATATAAGTGAAACTTTATTTGGAGTAACTAATAGATGTTTGGTCTCAGACAATTCACTTTTTGTGAATTACAACTAAATTTAGGTTTCGTATTCTTTTATGGGTGTCAATCATTATAACACTGTTTTTATTTTACCACCTAAAACATCAATAGAGAGAACACCGTTCCGTATATGTTTAAAATTCCTCTGAGCAAATTAAGAACTTATCTTGAGCTAACTGAAGCTTGCGTGAGTTTAAGTGTGTCAATTTTGTTTATCTAGGGATATAAACTCTGGGAAAACCGCACGTGAATCAGAGTCCAGAATGCCATTGATTAAGCTCAGGTCAGTGGTAAGTTTGTTTGTATTTAATTAAGTGATAAATTTAGATACAAAGATTCTCATTGTTTTTGATTCTTGAGATAGTTTTCCATCCAGTGAATATCGTACATAGCATTAACGATGTCCGGATGCTTTACAAGTTCAGAAAATAGAGGAATTGTTGTATTTATACCATCAATTACAAACTCAGATAGGCAACGTCGTAAGCGCATTAGACACTCATTACGAGTTTGTCCATGAACTATCAATTTACCTATCAAACTATCATAATATGGTGGTATATTATAGCCTTGATAAGCACCCGAATCAACGCGTACCCCTAAACCGCCAGGTGGATGCCAATACGTTATTTTGCCTGGTGAAGGAGCGAAGGTATGCGAGTGCTCTGCGTTAATTCGACATTCTATTGCGTGTCCAATAAATTTCAATTCATCCTGCTTTAAGCTAAGTTCTGCGCCTGCCGCAATGCGCAATTGTTCTATGACAAGATCAACACCTGTAATCATTTCTGTTATTGGATGTTCAACTTGTAAACGAGTATTCATCTCTATGAAATAGAAATTTGAATTTTCATATAGAAATTCAACAGTGCCTGCACCACGATAGCGCAATTTTCGCATGGCTTCGGCAACAGTTATACCAATCTTTGCGCGTGCTTCATCATTCAGTGCAGGTGATGGAGCTTCCTCCAATAACTTTTGGTGACGCCGCTGAAGAGAACAGTCACGTTCTCCTAGATGGATAGCGTTACCACGCCCATCACCAAAAATTTGTATCTCTATATGGCGTGGTTGAGTGAGAAATTTTTCTATGTATACATTATCATCACCAAACGATGACTTGGCTTCTGCGCGAGCAGTTGATAAAGCCAATGATAACTCTTCTGGGTTACGAGCAACTTTCATTCCTCGTCCTCCTCCACCGGATGCTGCCTTAATCAAGACAGGAAAACCTATTTCTTTAGAAATAGATAACGCTTCCTGTACTGTGTCTACAGCATTCTCTGAACCAGGTATAACCGGTATTCCGAGTTGTTTCGCAGTTTTTTTTGCAGCGATTTTATCGCCCATTACTCGAATATGCCTTGATTCTGGACCAATGAATGTAATATTGTAATCCTCCAAAATCTCGGCGAATTTAGCGTTTTCTGATAGGAAACCATAACCTGGGTGTATTGCATCTGCACCGGTGATTTCGCAAGCAACTAGTAAACTTGGAATATTCAAATAACTATCAGAGGCTGGAGGTGGACCGATACAAACACTTTCATCTGCAAGTCGAACATGCATTGCATCTGCGTCGGCTGTAGAGTGTACAGCAACGGTTGCAATACCAAGCTCTTTGCAAGCTCGTTGTATACGAAGGGCAATCTCACCCCGATTTGCGATCAGAACCTTGTCAAACATGTAGTTTTGTCTCAGATGAAAGAAAAATTTATAAATTGTTAAGAAATCACTCAATTATGAGTAGTAGCTCTCCAAACTCTACAGGATGCTTGTTTTCTACAAGTACTTTTTTTACTACACCGGCTTTTGGTGCTGGGATGTGGTTCATAGTTTTCATAGCTTCTATTATGAGAAGTGTCTGGCCCTTCGATACTTTTGAGCCGACATCTACAAAACTTGAAGCGCCTGGTTCTGGTGAAAGGTAAGCTGTACCCACCATTGGTGATTTGACAGCACCAGGATGCAAGTGAAGATCTGCACCTTTATCTTCTGCTAATTCTTGTTGATGTGGTGCTTTTGTCTCATGCAGGCCTACAAACGGTTGACCAGTAGCTGCGTTACCAATGTGGTTTAATTTGCCTGCAACGCGAATTTTTAAATCGCCGCGCTCAATTTCTATCTCTGAGAGCCTCATTTCATTTAG
>JABSQE010000103.1 GCA_013214245.1 Hyphomicrobiaceae bacterium | reverse complement strand
CGTTTTCATATAGAGGATAGTACGCACGAGCTTCAGTCTGTGCACGGATGTATTTTACATCCCCACCGACCCCAGCAAAATCAGCGCCAAGTGTAAGGTAAACACCACGATTTGGATTTTTTGGATGATTTCGTATGTCATAACTAACACTGCTTCCTAATAACGAGGTTACCTGCTTTCCTTGAGCATCCTTAATTGCAAATGAAGCATCATTTTCAACTTCATACAGCTCATCTCGCTTAAGACGATAATGTGTTGAAAGCCAAATATTTTCAGTGAGTGGAAATCCAAAGCGAAGGTTTGTTCCTGTAGAATCACTTTTGTATGACGCCTCATCACTCAAATCGACTTCTTTATGAAAAAGATCAAATCCTGCTGACAGATTTTTATCCATAAAACGCGGCTCTGTAAAACTCATATCAACCTGACCACGACTTAAAGAGCCACCCAGTTTAAACCTAAGAAATTGTCCATTTCCCATTAAGTTTCGTTCTGTTATAGATATATCACCGATAACACCCTCTGCGCTTGAATAGCCAGCACCGAATGCTAGTTCACCAGTAGGTTGCTCTTCTATTACAATTTCGATGACGACGCGATCTCGTGAAGAACCCGGACTTCGACGAATATTCACTGATTTAAAAAAACCCAACTTACGGAGCCGCTCTTTTGCTCGGCTTATTAACAAGGGATTAAAAGCATCTCCTTCTACAAGTCGAAACTCGCGTCGAATGACGTGATCTTTAGTGCGACCGTTACCAGTTATATTAATGCGCTCAATGTAAACACGATCACCTTCATCAATGACATATGTTAGGTTGATTTTTCGAGAAGCAGTATTTCGGCTTGTCCTAGGCCTCACCCGAGCAAAAGCAAATCCCTGTTTAGCTGTGGCAAGAGTTAATTTTTCAACTGTTTTATCAATATTACCGACATTATAAATATCATCAGACAATGTTAAAATTGAACCTTCAAGTGTTTTTGACTGTAGCTCCGGCAGTGCATTCTGAACACGCACCTCCCCAAACTTATACACCGCACCTTCATCGACTGTAAAAGTAAGAAAAAATCCAGAGGCATCTGGCGCAAGCTCTGCATTAGCAGACACCACTCTAGCATCCGCATAACCATTTTTTAAGTAATATTGACGAATTAGCTCACGATCAAGCTTCATACGTTCAGGATCGTATATCCCCCCGCTAGTTAAATAATCGAGCCAGGACGACTGAGTTGTTGAAATAATATCGCGCAGTTGGGAATCAGAAAAAGCTTTGTTACCAATAAAGTTGATACTCTTAACCTTAGTAGTATTACCTTCGTTTATTTCGAAAATCACATTAACACGACTATCTCCAAGATCTACCAACTGCGGGTTAACGACTGCAGAAAAGTGTCCTTGCCTTCGATAGATTTCAACTATTCGCTGCGCATCAGCAAGAGCGCGAGCTCTTGTGTAAACAGCGCGTGACTTTAAACGTACTTCAGAATTCAGTGTGCTTGTATCCAGCTCAGCGTTTCCTTCGAAAGCCACTTTGTTAACAATTGGATTTTCCACAACATTAATCACAACAGTCATACCCTGCAGAAATATCGTTACGTCAGCGAAAAGTCCCGTCGCAAATAAATTACGCAGTGAAGAGTTAACAAGAGCATCATCATAAGACTGGCCTGTAGTGAAATCCAAATATGATCGAACTGTAGCTGGCTCAACTCGTCGATTGCCGTTAACTTCTATACGACGGATTACACTCTGTGAGTAGGCAGTAGTGCTAGTCAACACAAATGACAGTAGCATGCCAATTAATACTATACTTAGCATGACTCCCATTAGAGCTTGTTTATAAGTTTTGCAGAATGACTTTGGCATGTTGCCATGGCCCTTTATACCGAAGTTCCTTTTAAAAACGCACACTCGGCGACCTAGGGACACGGTACAACGCTGACGTAGCTTACAGCTTTATAAAGTGGCCCACTGTCAATATTTATATATAAATTAATCTATTGTTGACGTTTAAACGATTCAGTGCACGCAATGGAAGTGGCAATAATGCTTCACTAGGGCTGCTTCTCTACTAAAACCTTGTCCAACCAACTCTTAACAACCACTCGATCGTTCCAAGTAGCGAACAACATTAGTGCAAGAACTAGAGCTAAGCCAATCTTAAAGCTAAATTCTTGTGTTCTTTCACTCAACGGGCGACCTCGAAGAGCCTCAATAGCATAAAACAGAAGATGACCTCCATCAAGCATTGGTACGGGAAAGAGGTTCATTAGTCCTATACTAACCGAGATCAAAGCTGTGAACTGAATTACATGCGCTAAACCGTGTTGCGCAACCTTTCCTGAAACATCGGCAATACGAATGATGCCGCCTAATTGATCAGCAGGTTGACGCTGCATAACTACATCTCCTACGTAAGATATAGTTTGTGTAATTATGGTCCAGGTTCGATATACTCCAAGACCAACAGCCTCAAAGAGACCCACCGTTCTATGAGATAATTTATTCAATTCCTTAGAGCTTTGAATGCCAATAATAGGTCTCTGGTGTTTCCCGGCAATACTATCTAAACTTTCTTTAAGTATAGGTGTTACAAAAAGAGTGGTTTGACGACCACTTCGTTCAACAACAAACTCGAGCTCTCTGCCGGGACTTGATATTACATATTGTTGTATATCCAAAAAGCTTGTAATAGTGTTTCCATTAATACTAAGGACTAGATCATCCGACTCAAAACCAGCGGAAGCTGCTGGTGTACCGGGGACCACTTCACTTACGCGCGGCTCTATTGATACAACACCGTATGTAGCGGATATTATAGAAAAAATAACTATTGCAAAAAGAAAGTTCGCGACCGGCCCAGCAGCAACCACCGCCGAACGTTGCCAAATCGGTTTAATGTGAAAAAAGCCAGCGCGCTCATCATCTGACACAACACTTCTATTTTTTTCAGATACTGAAACACTAGCAGAGTTATGATCATCAACGAACTTAACGTAACCACCTAACGGAAGCCAAGCCAACCTCCAGCGCGTACCATAACGATCATTAAAGCCATATATTTCGTGACCAAAGCCTAGAGAAAATACTGATATTTTCACACCACACCATCTTGCCACAACGAAGTGTCCTAGTTCATGGATAATAACGACCACGAACAGGACAAGTAAAAATGTAACAATGACGAGGAAAAGATCAATAATGCTATCAATGAAACTTAAAAACATGTCCATTGCGCCGACATCCTTATTTGAATTATGCTTTCAAACATGAAAGCGCATTTTAGTTTTGGTCAATCAATCTACCCACGAGCTGTCTAGCCTCATGATCAAGCGCTAGAACTTCATCGATTGTACCAACGGGCTGAAGAAGGTTTTGCTGATCCGCTTTCTCAAGACATTTCTCAACAATTCGGGTGATGTCCGTAAATGAGATTTCATGAGCAAGAAAAGCGGCAACCGCACATTCATTAGCTGCATTCATAATATTAGGTGCTGATCCTCCCTTAATCAAAGCTGATATCGCCAGATCCAAGGCAGGAAATCGTTCCGTATCCGGAGCCTCAAAAGTTAATGATTGAAGTTTAATAAGATCAAGCGGTTCAGTAGGCGACGCCATACGTCCGGGCCAAGCCAGACAATAAGCAATAGGCGTTCGCATGTCCGGGTTGGCCATCTGAGCAATGACTGAACCGTCGTAGTATGAAATAAGGCAATGAACTACAGATTGAGGATGAATGATCACTTTCAGACGCTCTGGCTCAATAGCGAACAAATGATGAGCTTCAATAAGTTCCAAGCCTTTATTCATCAAAGTGGAGGAGTCGATTGAAATTTTTGCACCCATTGACCAATTCGGATGGCGTAAAGCCTGCTCTGGCGTTGCTGCTGTGATCTGCTTCGCTGTCCAATTTCTAAATGGTCCGCCCGAAGCAGTTATAATTATTTGCTTAACTTCGTCTAGCATCCCTCTGCACAAAACTTGATGAATGGCTGCATGCTCAGAGTCAAGCGGAAGTAGTTCCGCATTAGCTAGACTGACCTCAGACATAAAAACATCGCCTGCAGCTACAAGGCATTCTTTATTTGCGAGCGCAACACGATGACCTTGGCGCACAGCCTCAATGCTTGGTCGCAAACCTGCTGAGCCTATAATCGATGCAATTGTACAATCAGCTTGTCGAGCTCCAGCTTCAATCAAGCCAGTTTCACCGGATCCTATTTCAATTGAAGTCCCAGCTAGATAGGATTTTAACTCTTTATATTTTGTCTCATCACCAATTACAGCAAACTTTGCATTATGTACCTTTGCTAGCTTGGCCAACTGAGAAACATTCTTGTATGCGGTCAAAGATTCGATTTGGAATCTATCTGCAGATCTAGCAATTAGATCAAGCGTATTAGTGCCAATTGAGCCAGTTGCTCCGAGAATACTGACAGTCTGAATATCAGTTACGGTGGCACAATGAGAATTTTTCTCCTGTAATCTATCGCTAAATTGCATCACTAATAAATATCCCTGATCTATGTATTAGGGTGATTAACCCACAGCTTACAACTAAAACGCGGTATCATTCTGCGCGTAATTCACTTTTTTTACAGCATAGCTGTATCAAAATCCTTGTTATTATGTTTATCTAGCGTGCCAGCATAAGTGCCCTAGCAGGTGACCCTTGTTCAATTGTAATTCCTATCAAAATAGCGACTGTAACTGCTGTAATAATTCCATCGAATCTATCTAACACACCACCGTGCCCAGGGATCAACGAACTTGCATGCCGCAAGCCATAATACCTTTTAAAGGCTGACTCAAGCAAGTCACCGATAAATCCAGCTGTACCTATAATGAGACCGAGACCGCCGAGCCAAACAATTGCGTCATAACTAAAAAAAACTGCAAACAGCAATCCCGTAAGCCAGCTCGACGCCAACCCACCTATTACACCTGACCAAGTTTTGTTTGGTGAAAGGTAAGGCCAAATCCGTGGCCCACCAATTAGTTTACCCACCAACATAGCAAATGTGTCATGAGAAGCGACAACAAGAAATATGAAAAAAACTGCGTGAATGCCATATGGCTCATCATTACGCAACCAAATCAAAGAGAAGACAGGCACGGCTATATATACGAGACCCATAATAGAAATAAAACAGTGTTGTTTACAAGAGAGCACCGCCATCACAATCATTCCAACAACCAAAGTATAGATGGCCAAAGCTTGGCTGTTAATTGCGGATGCAATGGCTACTATAGAAATCACGCTAATATGAACAACATGACCAATGTCAAAAAATTGGGAACGCACAGCACGTCCCCATTCCCAACACATAGCAGAAGACAATAAAACAGTAAGCGCAGTAAATGTCCAAACGCTGTTCCAAAGTGCAATGGTAGCAACGCCGGACATCAGGAATGCTGACAAAGTTCGTAATGCAAGCTCATCTGAAATGCGGAGCAATGCCATAAGAGTTTTCCCATTTTATTTTGAAAGCTCGTCAGGCTCGCTCCCATAATTAGTTGTTATTATTTGGATATATGGATTAACGTATTACAGCCAATGTGTCACAAAATATTTGATATTCGGCCTTAAAGCAATTTAAGTTTTAATACCATACCCATATAATCACGCATTTTTCATTCTACGCAAGCCACCATAGCGACGCTGGCGCGAACTGTATATGTTAATAGCAGTCTGTAGTAAATCTACACTAAAATCTGGCCAATTCTCACGAAAAAACACAAACTCTGAATATGCACACTGCCATAGAAGAAAATTTGACAATCGCTCTTCTCCGCTCGTACGAATTAGAAGATCCGGATCAGGCACACCAGCGGTATGAAGCTCCCCATCTAAATGTTCAGGCGTTATGTCAGAGGGAACAAGTTCTCCAATTTCAACACGCTTCGCCAATCTTTGTGCTGCAAGCGTAATCTCGTTTCGAGAGCCGTAATTAAAAGCTAATATCAAGTTAAGTTCGGTGTTGGCTTTGGTCAGTTGTGTAGCCTCATCAATCATCGATAGTAAATCTGCATCAATGTTAGTGCGCTCGCCTATCACTCTAATCTTGACACCATATCGATGGATATCTGCAAGATCTCTTGTGATAAAACGTTTCATAAGCATCATAAGATCATTGATCTCACTTACAGGACGCGACCAGTTCTCAGTAGAAAAACTATATAGTGTAAGGTATCGGATTTTTAGTTCAATTGCAGCCCTAATTGTCCGACGAACAGCCTCGACCCCCATGCGATGTCCAATAGCACGAGGTAATCTGCGCTCTTGGGCCCAACGGCCATTACCATCCATTATTATAGCTACATGAGCTGGAACATCCACAGTAGGGATATTTACACACTCTTGGTTCATTGGTATGTCAGCAAGCACTTCAGCCACGGTCTATTGCGATCTCCGTCTTATACAGGCAAACTGCAAACTAATAAGAAACCGAAGATATTCAGACTGTATTAATTTCCTGTTCTTTGCTAGCCAAGAGTTTATCAATGTTCGAAATAATTTCATCAGTAAGACACTGAACTTCCGCACAAGCTTTTTTTTGTTCGTCCTGACTGATTTCACCCTGTTTTTCCAATCTTTTCAACAGGTCATTACCATCACGACGAACGTTGCGTACAGCAATACGAGCTTTTTCTGCATAACCATTGGCTATCTTTACAAAACTCTGACGACGCTCTGAAGTTAGAGGTGGTATCGGCAAACGTAAAACTTGACCGTCCAAAATAGGATTAAGACCAAGACTCGATTCACGAATAGCTTTTTCTACAGCTGAAACGGTTGATTTGTCGTAAACCTGCACGGAAATCATCCGTGGTTCAGGAACTGATATATTACTAACAGTATTTAGTGGCATTTTTTGTCCATATACATCAACCATAATTGGATCCAAGATATTGATACTCGCGCGACCCGTACGCAAACCACTTAGATCTTTTTTCATACTTTCCACTACGCCCATCATGCGCTTTTCGAATTTTTTTAATTCAAATGTACCGGTTACCACTTTTTATGTCCTCCAATCGACCGGATATATTCATGCTTTCTAGTGTTATAGATCGTTTTAATTACCTGCACCTTCCAACATGCCTAATCAACCCCCTATCAATATGGTGATGTAAGTCAAACTAATATACAAGTTAAATATACATCTCATCTCAACGCAGATATATTTCAAAGGCAATTGACTTATATATACTTCAGGAAATGATTTTTAACTTATAAGCGTGCAGCGCGCTTCCCCATGTAGCAACTTAGCTATATTACCCGACTCCTTAAGAGAGAAGACTACAACTGGCATTTTATTATCACGCGCCAGTGCTATAGCCGTGGCGTCCATAACCTTAAGATTATGCCCTAGAACTTCATCATAAGTTAGTTTGTCATAACGAATGGCACTAGAGTTGTGCCTCGGATCAGCCGAATAGACACCGTCGACTTGAGTGCCTTTAGCAACAGCATCACACTCCATTTCTATAGCGCGTAATGCAGCTGTCGTATCAGTAGTAAAATAAGGATTACCTGTACCTGCTGCGAAGATTACCACTCGACCTTGTCTGAGATGATCTAGAGCTTTAGGACGCACATAAGATTCACATACTGTCGGCATTGGGATTGCAGAAAGGACCCGAGCTGGCACTTTATGAACAGACAACGCGCTCTCGAATGCTAAAGCATTCATAACCGTAGCAAGCATACCAATATAATCTGCAGTAGCACGTTCCATGCCATCAGCAGCTCCAGCCATACCTCGAAAGATATTACCACCACCAATTACTATAGCAAGCTCCGCACCCGATTCTACTGCTTCTGCGACATTGCTAGCAAGCCTGTGCGCTGTTGCGATATCAAAACCATACTTAGCACCTCCCATGAGGCCTTCACCAGAAATTTTCAACAATAAGCGCTTGTAATGCAGTGCCATAGCAAACTAGCTCTCTGTTGTGTATCTGCCCACCCTGAAATTGTCCTAATTCGCCAATCTGAATAAGGCGAATAATTATGACATTCCCAGTGTTATTAGTGATTTCTCAGAAAAAAAGGCCGTCTGTATAAGCAGACGACCCGCAATTTTCTACAATCATGCAGCTATGCAATCAACTTCTACCTGCAACAGCAGCGACATCTGCTGCAAAGTTATCTTCTTCTTTTTGAATTCCATCACCAAGCCCGTAGCGAATAAACCCGGCAATGTTTATTGGAGCGTCAATGTCTTTTTCAGCTAATTTAACCGCCTGTTCTACAGACATTTTACCGTCAACCACAAAGGTTTGTTGCGGCAAAACTACTTGCTGAAAAAACTCCTTACGAAGTCGACCTTCCACGATTTTGTCTATTATGGCCGGTGGCTTACCAGAACTCTTCGCTTGCTCATAGTAGATTGCTCTCTCCTTGGAGATGGCTTCGACGTCTAGTTCATCCACGGACAGAGCCAGAGGTGCAGTCGCTGCAATGTGCATGGCTAGCTGACGACCAAATGCCATCAGCTTATGTAAATCTCCAGAACTCTCGAGAGCTACCAAGACTCCAATTTTACCAAGACCTTCCGCCGCCTTATTGTGGACATAGTCAGCCACCACTCCTTCTTTAACGCACAGCGTTGAGGAGCGACGCACTTCAATATTCTCTCCTATGGTTGCAATAAGCTCTTTAATGTAATCACCAACACAAAGCGATTTGTTTGGATACGGCAAAGAGAGCAAATCACCATGATCTTCAAATTCAGCTAATCTGATTTGTGTAATAGTGCTAACTAACTCCTGAAACAAATCATTACGCGCCACGAAATCCGTCTCAGAATTTACTTCTACAAGTGAGCCTATATTTTTTTTCGACACAACTCCGATTAATCCTTCCGCAACAATACGTCCGGATTTTTTTGCAGCTTTCGAAAGACCTTTTTTCCTTAACCAGGAAATGGCGCGATCAAAATCACCATCCATTTCTTTAAGAGCTTGCTTGCAATCCATCATGCCAGCACCGCTTGTCTGCCGCAACTTTCTAACTGCGCTCGCAGCAATTGTTGTCATATCCCGCCCTCTTGCCCTTAGGCACAGATCACATAAATGAATTAAAAACGAAAGACAGCCTAATTTAACTGTCGAAAAACTTCTATAAATTATACTATATCACTAGCAAGACGCAACCTGTAGTTATATACATTAAGCAAGCAGCATAAAATTGTCATAACCATCAGAATCAGATAATTCTTGAGTGACGTGCGTTAAGATTGTAATAACTAGATTTACCCGAAACTGGTTCAAAAAAACTAGCAGAAGATTCTTAATAAGATCAGAATCTACAACGTACCGTAATGCCGCCGCACTCCAACTCGTGAAAATGAGAAAACACAACGCGCACCTCGTGAAAAACTTCAAACGGCCGCCTCTACTCGCGCTCTTGCAGACTCTATCCAACTCGCGGAAGTCTCCCCTGCTGCTAATTTAAGCCGCACGTCAAGTGCAGCAATTCCTGACACATCAAGATCCGCTATCTGCCAGAAATGAAAAACACCAGCATCATTAAGTGCTTGCTCAATCTTTGGAGAAATAGAATCGATCAACTTAAGATCGTCTGGCTCACCCCTAGGCGCCTCAATACCTTCAAACTCAAGTACTTCGAACTCTGCACCCGCCTCGTCTAACGGCATTTCGAAGCTTCCAATGTCTGCACCCGCCTCGACTGACGACTTTTCTATTCCATCTATAGCAGCGCGAGCGATCAAGTCGCAGTATAAAGTCACCGCCCTACCCGCATCATCATTACCAGGTATAGGATAGTCTATACCGTCTGGGTCGCTATTGCTATCAACAACCGCTATAATCGGGATCTTAAGTTTGCGCGCCTCGGCAATAGCTATAGCTTCTTTGTTCGTATCTATTACGAACAATAAATCAGGAGTCCCACCCATCTCTTTAATTCCGCCAAGAGACTGGTTAAGCTTATCACGCTCTCTGGTGATGTTTAAAACTTCTTTCTTGGTTCGACCTTGACCTTCACCTTCCAGAATCTCATCCAACTGACGTAAGCGCCTTATTGATAAGGAAATTGTTTTCCAATTTGTCAAAGTCCCACCCAACCAACGATGATTTATAAAGTACTGAGCTGACCTCAGAGCCGCATCCGAAATAGAGTCCGCAGCTTGTCGCTTGGTGCCAACAAACAAAACTCTACCACCTTGAGCAACCGTCTCAGAAACCTTAACGAGCGCTTGATGCAGAAGTGGAGTTGTCTGGGTAAGATCCAATATGTGTATGTTATTCCTGACGCCAAAAATGTAGCGAGCCATCTTAGGATTCCAACGATGACTTTGATGACCAAAATGTACACCTGCTTCAAGCAATTGGCGCAATGCAAATGTCGGCAACATAAACTCTTCCTTTTCCGGTTAATCCGCCACAGCCTTGTGAGATTGTAAAAATTTGATTTTAATTCAACCACCGGAGCGCGTTAAGTGATGCACGCGATAGCTGTGTGTGATTGTTTTTACACTTAGAAATAACAAAAAAACGAAAAATTTCAAGTAAAAAATATATTTCACCTTATGAACACTTACTTATTAGATAAGTCACATCAAATAGAATAATATCGATAATTAATTCATCGAAAAAATAAATTATAGATATAATTCATAAGATAAAATAATATTAACAACATTTGCACGCCTAGTGCTGTTGAAGATTATGCAAATTCTGACGCAGTTTGAAGTGTGACCTAATTGGTTTGTTGATACTTAGCGCTGAGAAATTCGCGCAAAATACTGATGAGCCTCACCACTTCAAGTGACTGCGCAAGAAAAAAAAAAAGCCGTCGGTTAGTAGGGTTGTATATGCATATATATGATGTTTGCGGCAATTTTTCTCGTGGCTTCTGCTCTTGTCTAAGAATGGCTTTGAAATTGAATGGCTTTGAAATTTGGTAAAATTTTAATTTAACAAACTACTTTTTTTAGTTAAGATTACTCTTTAAACAAACATATATACGTATATCAGGCTAGTGTATAAATAATTATTTCTGAAATAACCTAAAATAGCCATATTATTACTCATTAAAGCAGATACGCGACTGAAACCTGATATATCTCGTTTGTTTTCCAAGAATTTTTAATAGACGCCAACCTGTTTCATTAAAACTCACGCATATGTGGTTCTTACATCACTAAACAATGATAAAATTTCAGCGTGTAATCCTGTGAATTCATTGTGCACAGATGTTAATTAAAACTAGTTTGTGATATTAAGCTCGCGTACAGCATTTAAAATCATTAAGAATGTAAATGATTAAATCTGTGACTTTTTTTAAGTTAAAATGCTTAAAAACTACTATGAGGCTTATATTCTTCACATGATAGAGACGAAAAACACGGCGCCCTTCACAAGTTTCGAGTGGATGCTTGCAACACGTTATTTACGTGCACGCCGGAAGGAGGGTTTCATCTCGGTTGTCGCAGGCTTCTCATTCTTCGGCATAATGCTAGGTGTTTCAACACTAATAATAGTAATGGCTGTAATGAATGGATTTCGCAATCAACTTCTTGATAAAATACTGGGTCTTAACGGTCATGCTGTGGTCCAGAAAGTTATTGGCAGTGGTCCTTTTAATGATTACAACGATGTTGCTGAGAAGCTTGTTCAGGTCGAAGGTACAAAACACGCAATTCCATTAATTGAAGGTCAGGTTTTATTTTCTGGGCCGCGACAGGCGTTAGGTGGCTTTGTACGTGGCATAACTGAAAAAAGTATCCGTTCGTTGCCTTTAATTACGGATAAAATCATACTTGGCACAATCGATGGTTTTGATGACCAGAGTGGCATAGCTGTGGGTATTCGCCTTGCAAATGATTTAGGTGTATCACTCGGAAGTCATATTACACTAGTATCGCCACAAGGTTCTTCAACTCCTTTTGGTAGAGTTCCGCGAACAAGAACTTATCGCATTCAAGCTGTCTTCGAACTTGGAATGTCGGAGTACGATCGTACAATGGTGTTCATGCCGATGTCGGAAGCCCAGCGTTACTTTTCAAAACCTAACCAGATCGACGTTATTGAAATAGTTTCTGAAAACCCTGACGAAATAAACACACACATTGATGCTATGAAAACGATCTTAGGTAAAGATTTCGGCTTCATAAGCTGGCAGGATCGTAATAAAAGCTTTTTTACTGTACTCGAAGTTGAACGCATAGTCATGTTTATAATTCTGTCACTCATAGTTTTAGTGGCAGCACTTAATATTGTGTCAGGTATTATGATGCTGGTGAAGGACAAAAGTCGCGACATTGCAATACTGAGAACTATGGGAGCAACAAAATATGCAATAATGCGAGTATTTCTTATTACCGGCGCTTCTATCGGAATTATTGGCACCTTTGCAGGACTTATGCTTGGGATCACATTTTGTTGGTGTATTGAAGATATCCGAAAGTTTGTACAGAAAATAACCGGCACCACAATTATGGATCCAAACGTTTACTACCTTACTGAGTTACCTGCTGATGTTGATATATTTGAAACAGCTGCAATTATAACTCTGGCCTTAGCTTTGTCAATTTTGGCAACTATTTATCCATCTTGGCGAGCTTCCAAACTCGATCCTGTGGAAGCGTTACGATATGAATGATTTTTCTAATATGCAACCTGTTTTGCAGCTTGTCGAATTGCATCGCGCATTCAGGCAGGGTGAAAATAGTATTAGTGTTTTGAACGGTATTAGCAACACGCTATACGCAGGTCAGGCAGTTGCTCTTGTTGGGCCATCCGGATCGGGCAAATCAACTCTGTTACATATCTCAGGCCTACTGGAGACACCTGATCATGGACAGGTGATTGTTCAGGGGCAAGACTGTTCTCAAATGAACGATAAACAACGTACGTGCGTGCGTCGCGCACTTTTAGGATTCATATATCAATTTCATCAGTTGCTACCTGAGTTTTCTGCGCTGGAAAATGTTGTGATACCACAGATGATTCAAGGAAAAAGTCGCAGAGTTGCTGCTGCTCACGCTCGTGAGCTTTTAGAAATACTAGGTCTTGGAGCGCGCGCGGATCACAGACCGGCAGAGCTTTCAGGCGGAGAGCAACAGCGCGTAGCGATTGCCCGTGGACTAGCTAATTCACCAAGTTTAATATTAGCGGATGAACCAACAGGCAATCTTGATCCTGACACAACAGAAAGAGTATTCGAAGATTTAATGAAGCTGATTGAGTATACAGGCGTTGCGGCTCTGATCGCTACGCACAATCTTGGTCTTGCACATCGCATGCACCGCGTATTGCAACTTAGTAGTGGACGCATTATTGAATTGAAAACAAGATACTAACGCACACTAAAGTAGTTATAATCATATCATACCCAACAGACATAGATTAAGTTCTATACAGGCTAAAATCGTTAAAATGATAGTTAATGACTGTTCTACCGCTGAGAGTTTAGCCTTCATTGCACCTCCGCACTTTATTCATTTACGCGTTCACTCTGCATATTCTCTTTTGGAGGGTGCTTTACCTATTGCAAAACTTGCAAAGCTCACGGTTACAAACAACTTCCCGGCAATAGCCCTAACAGACCGTAACAATTTGTTTGGTGTTCTTGAGTTTTCTAATAAGCTTGCCGATGTGGGAGTTCAACCTATTGCAGGATTGACTCTTAGTGTAGACTTTGCAGACCAGGATCAGCAATTAATGCAGACTGGCAACTCATTCTATATGGCTACGCAGCATACATCCTATCCATCTATTGCAATGCTTGCTATGAATGAAACCGGTTACATCAATCTTATGAAATTATCCAGTCAGGCCTTCCTTGATCCTGTTGATAGTCAGCCAGCGCACATTCACATCGACCGTTTGCGTAATTATCATGAGGGGCTAATCATTCTTACCGGCGGGCCAGACGGTCCAATTGATGAAAAACTGAGAACTACAGATCGCGCTGTTGCCGTAGCACGTCTAAGACTTCTTAAAGAAATATTCAGCAGTTGTCTGTATGTAGAAATACAGCGTCATTATATCTCAGATGAACTAAGCGTTGAGCCACTATTACTTGATCTAGCTTACGATTGTGATTTGCCAATAGTGGCAACTAATCAATGTTATTTTCAAAAACGTGAAGACTACGAAGCTCACGATGCATTAATATGTATCGCAGAAGGACGATATGTCGTTGAAGATAACCGCCGACGCTTGACTCCAGAACATTACTTCAAATCAGAAGCGGATATGGTACAATTATTTTCTGATTTGCCTGAGGCATTAGATAATACGATTGAAATCGCGCAGCGTTGTCATTACCGCCCATTGAGTCGCCCGCCTATTCTCCCAAAATATATCTTAGCTGGTAAAGATACCAGCGATGATGAACAGCATTATCTTGAGGCTGAAGAGCTTTCTCGGCAGGCTCGAGTAGGACTAAATAATCGCTTATCGAATTTATCACTAGCACAAGGTTATAGTCGTGATGATTATTATAAACGACTAGAGTTTGAACTTAAAGTCATAATACAAATGAAATTTCCTGGTTACTTTTTAATTGTATCGGATTTTATAAAGTGGTCGAAAGAGCAGTGCATCTCAGTCGGTCCGGGACGAGGCTCTGGCGCAGGATCTTTGGTAGCTTGGTCACTCACTATTACAGATCTTGATCCCCTACGTTTTGGCTTACTATTTGAACGCTTTCTGAACCCAGAACGTATTTCTATGCCGGATTTCGATATT
>JABSQE010000102.1 GCA_013214245.1 Hyphomicrobiaceae bacterium | reverse complement strand
GACCTAAAAGCTTTAATCGAGTCTGCCTGGGAAGTTCGAGATACACTCACACCCTCAACAAAAGGTGAAATGCGTAATGCGGTAGAATATGCCCTCAATATGCTTGACTCCGGATCCTTGCGTGTGGCTGAGAGAAAAGATGGTGCTTGGCAAGTTAATCAATGGTTAAAAAAAGCTGTTCTTCTCTCCTTTCGTCTCTCAGATATGGAAATCATGTCTATCGGCGAAGGTGCGAGAATTAAAAATTGGGACAAGGTTCCGCTTAAATTCGACAACTGGTCTGCCAGCGATTTTAAGAGGGCAGGCTTTAGGGTAGTTCCTGGAGCCATTGTGCGCCATTCTGCTTATATCGCATCCGGCGTTGTGCTTATGCCTTCGTTTATCAACCTTGGCGCATTTATAGACAGTGGTTCTATGATTGATACATGGGCTACTATTGGAAGTTGTGCTCAAATTGGAAAAAATTGCCACATTTCAGGAGGCGCTGGAATAGGTGGCGTTCTCGAACCTTTACAGGCCCAACCCGTTTGCATAGAAGACGGTTGTTTTATAGGTGCTCGTTCAGAGGTGGCTGAGGGAGTGATTGTAGGCGAAGGAAGCGTGTTGTCGATGGGCGTTTATCTGGGAGCATCGACAAAAATTGTAGATCGCGCCAGCGGTGTTATCCATGTCGGGACAGTGCCCCCATACTCTGTAGTTGTGCCAGGTTCACTTATGGGAGCTTCAGAAAAACTATCGTTGTATTGCGCAGTTATTGTAAAAACAGTAGATTCACAAACACGGCTAAAAACTAGCATAAATGATTTGCTCCGTGAATAACTCTATAAATTAACTAAAATTGCCTCTTCTACTACTAAGGTAATATAGCCAATTTGTAGAGCGAGTTTGCGTTCATCTGTAGCAGATTGGCGAGGCTTAATATATGAGTTGGTGTTTTAGTAGTTTGCCTAGAAATCGTTACTCGTAAGTACAGGCTGCTGTAGTTGCATAAAAGTAAGTTTAGTTGCTCTTAACCTCCTAAATAAAATACACTTAATCAATCAAAAGACACTCTCCATTCTTTTTTAGCTTAGTTATGAAGTTGCATGCACCGTGAAATTTATGCAAGGCACTGTGGTTTATTAAACTCCTACATTTTGCAGACATTGAAAATAACAATCACTATAATCAAGAATTAACATGTCATGGGTTTTAGATGGGCTTACACAACAAAATAGGAGCTTCATGCAGATTGTTTGTAAATACATTTACTCTGAGTTATTGCATATTTAACAAGGCTTGACCCATTGTATAAATGAGTCAATAGTAGAATTTGTCGCCCTTGACGCAATTTTAGCTTCAATTTCGATATGCAGTGCGTTTTACAAAATAGAAAGGGACGTTACCATGAAATCGTTACGATTAACTATTCTTGTCATTTCAGTTTTTGTATTTGCAAATTCCGGAAGTCTAAAAGCACAACAGCAATTTTTTTCAATCGGAACAGGCGGAGTAACGGGTATCTATTATCAAGCGGGTGGTGCAATCTGCCGCTTAGTTAACAAGGATCGTAAAAAGCACCTAACTCGCTGTTCAGTCGAATCAACCGGCGGATCTATATATAACATCAACACAATACGTCAAGGTGAACTAGAATTTGGTGTTGCACAATCGGACTGGCAGTATCACGCTCATAACGGTACTTCGAAATTTAAAGACAAAGGTCCTTTTAAAAATTTACGAGCAGTCTTCTCAGTACATTCAGAACCAGTAACGATATTGGCACGTGCAGACAGCGGTATAAAGAGCATTGCAGACTTTAAAGGTAAGCGTGTGAACATCGGAAACCCTGGCTCAGGTCAATTTGGCACTTGGGAAGCAATTGAAAAGACTATGCGTTGGAGACGAAGTGACCTTAAACTTGCTACCCAATTGAAATCATCTGAAACTGCTCAGGCTTTGTGTGATAATAAAATTGACGCTTATTTTTTGCTTGTAGGTCATCCCTCAGCCTTAACACAAGAAACAATCGCAAGTTGTGATGCACTTTTAGTAAACGCCTCGTTTCCGGGGATTGAAAGTTTTCTAGCAGCGAATCCTTATTATCGCAGCACCGTAATTCCAGCCAATATGTACAATAATGATAAAGATATAGAAACATTCGGTGTTGGTGCAACGTTCATAACATCCGCTGATATTCCTGATAAATTTGTTGAGATCATAGTGAGGGCTGTCTTCGAAAATTTTAATCAATTCAAAAAACTGCACCCAGCATTCAGTGAACTGAAAGTAAAAGAGATGGTCAAAGATAGTCTCTCCGCACCTTTACATCCTGCTGCACTTAAATATTATCAAACAAAAGGTTGGCTAGAATAAAATTGTACTAACTATGGCTGGCGTTATCAAATGCCTGCCATATCTTTTGAAAGTTGACCTTATGATTTCGTTAGAATTAACAAGGAATATAGTTATTAATATATCATATAGAAGTTAGATTTTAACATTTGCCTCTAAACCTGACATTAGCCGTACTCTGACATTATGAGTAGTTAATCTACTGATATACACAACTACATTTATCACTCAAGTGAGCAGTGTAATGCAAGCTAAAGTAATTCATTGCCTGTGAAAGCTGAGACTAACTTGGGTATGAGCAAAAGCACAGTGAGCACCAAGAATAATATGGATAATTTTGTAGCAGAAGCTCAGTCAAGTGCTCGTCATCCTCGTGGATGGCAAGCTAAGTTAGTTTTCTCTATTGCACTTACTTGGTCGTTATATCAATTATATCTCGCCACAAGTATGCCGTTCTATCTTGTCGAGATAACAGGATTAAACATTTTTACCGACCTAGTTATTTATGCGCGGCGCATTCACCTAATGTTTGCTTTGATACTTGCCGCGATGATTTACCCACTTTTTCGTTCCACCTCACTTAGTCTCATTCCTGTTTACGACTTTATAATCATTGGTCTCAGCGTTTTAGCTTGTCTTTACACAATCATACTTAATGAGCAATTAACAAGTCGAGCCGGCGCATTCACAATCAATGACACCATTGTAGGAGTAATAGGTCTCAGTGTGCTATTCATTGCTGTAATGAGGTCTTTGGGTCTACCGCTTATAATTGTTGCCTCTATATTCATGCTCTACGTCTTTCTTGGCTCCAGTTCATGGGTGCCGGAGATAATTCGCTGGAAAGGGGCTTCACTTGGAAAAACAGTCTGGCATTACTGGATTCAAGACGAGGGGGTATTTGGTAAACCACTTGATGTTTCCACCACTATGATTTTTTTATTCGTTTTGTTCGGCTCAATTCTAGAAAAATCCGGCGCTGGTAATTATTTCATACAGCTTGCCTTCTCTCTACTTGGTCACCTTCGTGGTGGACCCGCTAAAGCAGCTGTAATTGCCTCAGCTCTAAGCGGTATCTATTCTGGTTCTTCCATTGCTAATACAGTTACAACTGGTACATTTACAATACCCTTGATGAAGAAAACTGGGTT
>JABSQE010000101.1 GCA_013214245.1 Hyphomicrobiaceae bacterium | reverse complement strand
TGCACAGGTATTTTTAACGTTGCAGATGATTTGCCAGCCCCCCCACAGGATGTAATTGCTTTTGCAGCACAACTACTTGGAAAACCTATACCTGATAGTATTCCCTTCTCTGATGCAGATCTGTCACCAATGGCTCGCAGCTTCTACAACGAAAACAAACGCGTGCGGAATTGTAAGATCAAGCAAATGCTTGAGGTAAAACTAAATTATCCCACCTATGAAGAGGGTTTAACTGACATTGTAACCAACAATCGGATAAGCAGCCTGTAAAAGTTCGACTCACCTAATAATAAAGTTGTACCTGCAGTATAAATAGTTTTTTATACTCTTTGAAACGCGTTTGTTATGACTTTTTTCAGAAAAAGTGAACATTATTTAGCCGTTGTGTTGAACATATCGCTGAAGTTTATATACAATTACTCAAAATTCAAACTGGGCTTTTTGTTCAAAACCAACACCCAACACTTTAATAATAGCTATATAACTCTAGGCTGAATTCTCAAAATGCTGGTGTCTCTGGCAGGATTCGAACCTGCGACCCCTGGATTAGGAATCCAGTGCTCTATCCTTCTGAGCTACAGAGACCTCTAAACAACAAATTTCAATATAGAAATAAGGTAATTTCCAAGGTTACTGTAATTAGAACATCTAAATGCAATAGTCAACTTAGCATGATTTAATGAATTTACATTTTAATTGTAATTTAAATAGAAACTTTCAATAAGCACTTGTATTAATTTAAAGACCTAATGAGCAGTACCTTCAGGATAAGTATTCCTCAAGAAGCCTGAAAATATAATCACATAATTTTAGGCTTGTAATACATTCTTGTTCTAGAAACTGGGAAAATATTCTATGCATCAGCTGCGCATTAAATTCACATATATGTAATTCAAAATCGCGTAGACAGACCATAAATCGAACCTTACACTATAAATTATTTTAAAGTAATTAAGCTTGTAAAGATATTTATGTCATTAATAAATTTAATTCGCATACCCCAAAAAATACACTAATCCAGCTGATATACCTAAGCGAAGCAAAATTTTCAGTGTGGAGTTAAATTCAATTATTACCACATAATACCTAAATGCTGTATCTGGCGTTTTATTATACTGTATTAGTGTTTTTTAGCCGCAATACTGATAGTGCGTTATAGTAAGGGCCTAAGATTTTGCTATTTTTATGTGTGGTGTTTTCCCAAACAGATAAGAGATTGAGATGATGCGTCCCGAAAACCTTGCTCAATTGTTTTTATCTGCCCAAACCTTAAACGGGGTCGGGCCGCGGCTTTCAACTCTATTAAAAAAAGTGATTGCACTTCCCTCTGGGATTAATGAGGCACGTATTATTGATTTACTATTGCACTTACCCACTGGTGTTATCGATCGCCGTTCAAAACCATCTCTGGAAGAGGTGGAGGCTGGTAACATTGCGACATTTCAGGTGCGAGTTTCAGAACACCATAGACCGCCATCTGGTAACCGTAAAGCACCATACAAAGTAACATGTAAAGATGCTACCGGAACGATAGATTTGATCTTCTTCCGCACAGAACATCGCTTTGTAGAGCAGCAATTACCAATAGGTGAAGTCCGTTTTATATCTGGTCGGGTTGAAAAATATGGTACTCAGCTTCAAATGGTCCATCCCGACTATATTGTAACACCACAGACAAAATTGAGCTTACCGCTACTCGAACCTATTTATCCACTTACTGCAGGCTTATCAGGAAAAGTGCTAGGAAAAATTATACGCCAATCTGTAAAACTATTACCCGAACTACCGGAATGGCTTGATGATAAAATCGTAGCTAGCCGACAATGGCCAACATTTGCAGACGCAGTTCGTTTGTTACATATTCCTAAAACTCTAACAGATATCTCACCGATAGCTGTTGCGCGAACACGTCTTGCTTATGATGAATTGCTTGCCAGTCAACTGGCTTTATTACTTTTGCGCACACATAGAAAACAGCCTGGACGATCTATTTCCGCCAAAGGCATTTTACGCCAGCGCTTAATCGATACTTTACCTTTCACGCTTACAGAAACACAGAAAAAAGCTGCTAATGAAATTGAATCAGAACTTGCGTCTGATAAACGCATGCTAAGACTGCTGCAAGGTGATGTCGGATCAGGCAAAACGGTCGTAGCTTTGTTAGCTATTGCGACAGCTAGTGAGGTTGGTGCTCAGTCAGCTCTGATGGCGCCAACAGAGATATTAGCACGACAACATGCCGAAACCATATCTTATCTTGCAAGCGAGATTGGAATAAACATCGAGGTTTTAACAGGTCGAGAAAAAGGTCCCAGGCGCAAAGAAATATTAAAGCGCACCGCTGAGGGTGAAATCAATGTTCTTGTTGGTACACATGCACTATTTCAACCAGAAGTCATTTTTGATGACTTGGCATTAGTGATTATTGATGAACAACATCGATTTGGTGTCCAGCAACGTCTAGCTTTGCAATCTAAAGGTCGAGATGGTGGGGCTAATGTACTTGCCATGACAGCCACTCCCATCCCAAGAACTTTACTTATGACTCACTACGGAGATCTTAAAGTATCAAATTTAACAGAAAAACCCACAGGACGTAAATCGATTGTAACAATACTGGTATCCTTAGAGCGACTAGAAGAAATCGTTAATGGCATTACTCGAGCTATTGGTAAAGACACACAGGTTTACTGGATTTGTCCCTTGATTGAAAGTTCAGATATTTCTGAACTTTCTGCTGTCGAGGAACGCTATGCACACTTAAGCCAAATATTTAGCAACCGGGTCGGCTTATTGCATGGTGCGATGCTTCCTACTGAAAAAGATAAAGTAATGGCCGCATTTTCAGACAATCTATTTAAAATTCTCGTCTCCACAACTGTAATTGAAGTTGGGATTAATGTACCTAACGCTTCTATTATGGTCGTTGAACATGCCGAACGCTTTGGTTTGGCACAGTTGCACCAACTGCGCGGTCGTGTTGGACGTGGAGAAACACAATCCTACTGTATCTTACTTTATAAAGCCCCACTTAGTAATACTGCCAAAGCTCGACTTTGCATGATGCGCGATACTGAAGATGGATTCCTAATAGCAGAAAAAGATCTCGAGTTGCGCGGTGGTGGTGATGTTCTCGGAGCTAGACAGTCTGGGATGCCTGCATTTCGGATAGCAAATGTGCCAGATTTTAATGACCTACAAGGCTTTGCTCGTTATAATGCAGATAGAGTACTTTTGGATAATCCTGATCTTAATGGCCCACAAGGTCATGCGCTTAAGACTTTACTTTATTTATTTGAATTTGATGAAGCTGTTAAACTTTTTAATTCCGCTTAAAAGTTGCATAAGAATCTTTTCAAATCTCTTTTGAAAAAGGCTGTTACGTTTCAACTTATTTACTATTGACAACGCTTTCGAGCGCAATAGGTAATTGATCATAGTGTGATATTATAGCGTTGCAGTTTAGTTTTTCGATTGGTACGTCTGAATAGCCGAACGTTACGCCAACTATAGGTACACCTGCTGCTCTCGCGGTTTTCACGTCTGTGCTGCTATCACCAATCATAATTGTACTTAAAGGGCGACCACCAGCACTGGAAATAGTACCAAGTAAGTGACGAGGATCCGGCTTGCACATGGAAAATGTGTCGCGGCCTGTGATCGTGTGAAAGTAGTTAGATAGCCAAACGCTGAAAGCAGCTCTCTAGCTAAAGACTCTAGCTTATTTGTACAGACAGCCAGCTTACACCCAAAATTAGAGAGGCGGTCGAGCTCTTGAATAAGTCCTGGAAATGGTTTTGTATTGATAGCTAGATTTTTTTTATAATATTCGATAAATTGTTCAAATATCATGTGGAGCTCATGCTCAGAATGGTCTAAACCATTATTTTGGAGACAAAATTTAATCATCTCGCGGCCACCCTTACTTATTAACGATCTAATTACTCCAGGATCAAGGGGGGTTCCCACAGAATTTCTGAGTGCATAATTTATAGCAGCAATTAAGTCAGGTGCCGTGTCAAGCAGCGTACCATCAAGGTCAAATACAATGGTTCTATCGCAATCTGAAAGTTTCATAACTATCTCTGATATGGCTAATATTTTAAAATAGGCTTTTTGGCGTTTGGAAACATATATTACTCGCCACGACTTAGTTTTTAATTTGAGAGTTTGTAGTTTTCTACATCTGATTGAAATTCGAGTAAATCCAGGACTAAGATAAAATTAAAATTTTCATACATTTAGTAGAACGAAAGTATTAAGGCAATTTTTTGTTGTGATGAATTACTTACATAAGGGTAATCCTAAGGTACTTTTATCCACGTTAGGACTTAAAAATGACACCGAAGGAAAAAAAAAGGTTAGCCGCTCAACGAGCCATTGATTTTATAAAACCGGGCATGGTTCTTGGACTTGGGACCGGTTCAACTGCTAGTGAATGTATTCAAATCATTGGCCAGCGGGTGAAAGAGGGCTTAGATATTATTGGAATTCCAACTTCTAATTCGACACGCAGACAGTGTGAGGAACTTGATGTTCCAATCACCACACTTGATGTGCACCCATTTCCTTCTTTGGCTATAGACGGAGCTGACGAGTTAGATAGTCAATTGCGACTAATAAAAGGTGGGGGAGGAGCTTTATTACGCGAAAAAATAATTGCATCTGCCGCTGACTACATGATCGCAATTGTAGATGATAGCAAGAAAGTGGAAGTACTTGGTGCTTATCCGCTCCCAATTGAGATTTTACCATTTGGCCTTGAAACAACAATAAGACTCATAGAATCATTATCGATAAATTTGAATTTGACTGTAAGTACCAGCGTTAGAAAAACTGCTTCCGGCCAAATATTTAGAACCGATAATGATAATGTGATTGTTGACTGTAACTTCTCTCAAATAGCTAATCCGGAGGCTCTAGCTAAAATGTTAAATTCCATTCCCGGTATCATTGAACATGGTTTATTTATAGGAATTGCTGATATTGCAATTGTTGCAGGAGATCAGGACGTAGAGATTTTAAAAATAAAAAAATGACTTGTTACTTGCCTGAGGGCAATTTTGTATATTTAAAACATAAATATTATCCGAGATGGAAATGAGATGAGTACTTATAACTATGACCTTTTTGTAATAGGTGGCGGATCAGGTGGCGTTCGTGCTGCACGTATTGCAGCTCAGCATGGTGCACGCGTGGCACTTGCAGAAGAGTATCGCTACGGTGGTACTTGCGTTATACGTGGCTGCGTTCCTAAAAAACTTTTTGTTTATGCCAGCCGTTTTAATGATGATTTTGAAGATTCAGCTGGTTTTGGTTGGTCTGTGACTAGGCCGGTTTTTGATTGGTCAAAACTAGTCTCTATGAAAAACCAGGAAATTACACGACTCGAGAATATCTACCATCGCGTTTTAAAAAAAGCAGGTGTGGAAAGCTTTAATAGTAGAGCGGTATTGGTGGATGCGCACACAGTACTATTAACTAATAATGGCAGATCTATAACCGCAGATAAGATCCTAATTGCTACCGGCGGTACTACAAATAAAGATAGTAACTTGCCGGGCATTGAACACGTGATTTGTTCAAATGAAGCATTTGATCTAAAAAATCTTCCGAAACGAATTATCGTAGTAGGTGGTGGCTATATAGCGGTAGAGTTTGCAGGGATTTTTGCAGGATTGGGGTCCGAAACAACACTAGTATGTAGAGGCAATAAGATCTTACGAGGATTTGACGACGACATAAGTCAGATATTGACAGACGCTTACCAAAAACGAGGAATACGCATAATTAACAATAACATATTAACTTCTGTTGAGAAAACTAAACATGGTGTACGTAGTACCATATCCAGTGGTGAAATTCTTGAAGCAGATCAGATAATGCTTGCTATCGGACGAAGCCCAAATACTAACAACCTAGGTCTCAAAAAAGCTGGTGTTGAACTTGGCTCCAAAGGTGAAATTAAAGTGAATTCTCAATCACAGACTAATATTCATAATATTTATGCTGTAGGAGATGTTACTAATCGTCTAAATCTTACTCCGGTTGCTATTCGCGAAGGCCATTTGTTTGCAGATAATGTTTTTGGTTATTTACCGTCCTCCTTTGATTATGAAACGATCCCGACAGCAGTCTTCTCAACACCTGAGATTGGTACAGTAGGAATGCCTGAACATATAGCAAGGAAAACTTTTACCAACATTGATGTCTATAAATCCTGCTTTCGCCCAATGAAAGCAACAATTTCTGGTCGCGAAGAGCACATGCTCATGAAGCTTCTGGTCAACACCTCTGATCAACGTATAATAGGGTGTCACATTGTAGGTGATGCTTCTAGTGAAATTGTTCAAATGGCAGCAATATCCATTCAAATGGGTGCTAAAAAAATTGATTTCGACAACACGATGGCTTTACATCCTAGTGCGTCAGAAGAGTTAGTTACTATGCGTGAGAAATTGTAGAACAAAAAATGAATTACTTAATAGTAGTAACAATAAGTATTGAAGAGATTTTTTAATTTTACATAATCAAATAATCGGAAATCTGTACATTACTACTAAATACTTATGAATTAGTATTTCCTTTATAAATTATAATGCGGTTAAATTTGTTCAATTTTTAATTGATGCTTACTAATTCGCGTCATCTTAGTAAAACCACTAGTATTATAGTTGCAATATTTTTGCCATTAACACATAGCTTCTCAAACTAGCCATCTAGCTTTTTTGAAGTTTTAGGCGCACTATTTCCAATAAGTGCTTAAAAGGAACCTATGCATGATTTTTGAATTGGGACTTCTAAATGTCAAATTAACTAAACTTGTTCATCATTATATTGTTAAATAGGACTGTATTAGCTACCTAGCATAGAGTGATAAAGAACGTAGTAAGTAACCGCTAGAAATTTTAAATTTAATAAAAAACTAGTTGTAATCTATTATCATCTATTAGTAAGCTTGAATTCTATGCGGCGATTGCGGCGGAGCCCATCTAAAGTACGCTCTAGACTCAATGGCTGAAATTCACCGTATCCAGCAGCCACTAATCGCTGCGGAGGTACTCCACGAGAAATAAGATAGCGGACAACAGAAATGGCACGACCCGTTGATAATTCCCAATTAGATGGAAAATTAGAACTACTAATTGGTTTAATATCTGTATGGCCGTCAACCTGAATTATCCAATTTATTTCTTCTGGAATTTCATCGGACAGTTTTAAAATGGCGTCGGCAAGTTTATCCAGAGTTGCATATCCTTGTGGCAACATTTTTGCTTGACCTGATGGGAATAAAACTTCTGATTGAAAAATAAAACGATCACCAACTATACGAATATCTCTTCGATTCTGTAGTAACGTGCGCAATCGACCGAAAAAATCAGATCGATAACTTTTTAATTCCTCAATTTTACGTGCCAATTCTAAATCAAGACGTGCACCAAGACTTACAACTTGAGCCTGAGCCTTTTTAGTGCGCTCTTCAGACACTTTTAGTGCGCTGCTGAGTTTTGTTATCTGACTTTTCATATCTGTGAGCTGCTGATTTAACTTAACAACTCGATCAGAATGCTTTACTGAAATTTCCCGTTGTTCATTAAGCTCGGATGACAATTTAAATGCTTTAGAAGATGATAATTGTGCTCTTAACCCGCTTATTTTAGCTAAGTCTTTGTACTTTTGTATTTCTAACTCTGATTTAGATATCGCGGCCCGTAAAACCTTTATTTCGTTATGTTTGCCTTTATATTTTTGCTTTTCCATAGAAAGCATACTTTTGAGCTCTAAATTCTCAGAATTCAGACGCCGCAATGCTATATTTTTATTATTAGATTCATATGTTACTACATATTGCGCCAACATCAAAATTGACAACAAAAAAGTAAAAACTAATAAAATAGTG
>JABSQE010000100.1 GCA_013214245.1 Hyphomicrobiaceae bacterium | reverse complement strand
ATTTATATATCGTCCCAAAAGTTATAGAGTAGGACCCTAACCTATTAAGGTAAATTTTTAAGTAAATAGTACCTTAATGTATGTTTAATCCATTGTGGTAATCTTATTTGTATCGCTTCGGGTTATACATAGAAGTGTGTAAGTGACTTAAAAGTTTGTAAATCTTAGTCAGTGCATACAAGTGTATTAGAACTAATCTTAAAAAGGAGACAAAGCGTGGTAAGTAAAACACCGATCAATTGTCAAGATATGGATGATGTAAGAATAGAAATCGATCATCTTGATTCGCAATTAGTTGAATTGATTGGTGAGCGTTTTAGATATGTTGAACGTGCTTGGCAGATTAAGCTTTTAGAAAACGCAGAAGCTAATGTTCCTTGGCGCAACCAACAAGTCGTAGATCAGGTTCGTAGGAAAGCAAATAAGGTTGGTGTTTCTGCTGACCTTTGTGAAGCATTATGGCGACAAATGATTGGTTGGTTTATACAATATGAGGAGGAAAAGTTACTAAAAACAGGTAAAAGTAGAGATAATGATAAAAATAGCTGATATTAATCGTGCTAGCAAAATGCGGCTAATAATTAAAACTTCAATTGACTCCTAAATGTATAAGTCAATTTTTATATAAAAAATGTTTAAGACAGTAGTTTTAAGTGTCAATACTAATTAGTTATTAGTATTAGCTTAATTGTTCCTATGAAAGAGATCGTAGGAGATAATCGTATAATTTATTAGTACAAAGTTCGTGTTAAACTACGATTTAAGACGGTATGATGTTAGTTTATCGTCGAATACGTCGGCGAGTAAGCGTTGTTGAAGGTATAGTTGGACCCATTTTGTTTTGACCAATATTATTATCTTTTGTTTGACGGTGTGGTTTCTCACAGCTAGTGAGCCAAATATCAAAGACTGGATGCTCAACCGAATTTAGAGCTGGACTTTCCGCGAACATCCAACCTGAGAAAAGTCGTTTTTTATTACCGTTTAGAAGTATCTCGTCAACTTGAATAAAAGTGCTTGTCTTAGGTTGAAATTCAGGTAGGCTAGAGTAACATACCCGCGGCGTGATAATTAAAGAACCAAATTGTACTGTGTCATTTACGGGGATTGTTAATCTCTTAATGCGTGCAGTCACCTTATCCAGGGCGGAAATAATAACTACTTTGTTTTTAAGACGCTGCAAGCTTTTAACGTCTTCTCTTGGCATAAGAATGAAGAAGGAAAAAAAGAAAATTCCTAGAAAAACTTGAGTCACATATTTAGTCTGACTTCTATAGTTATTCATTTAGCATCTAATATTTCTTATTACAAGTGATATTGGAAAGTACGATTTCTTTATTTTACATGAAGCAAACCTTATTATTCAAGGCTCCATCAGTAGTTCAAGTAAATATCCTAGATTTGATGTAAGCTCAAAGTATTATCAAAGTTACATCTACTAAGCATTAAGTAGGTAATCTTCAATTATTGAGAGCTGCTTAACTTGTAAGAGATAGTATGCCACAAGAATGTAAATATGCGTGAACTTTGACGCTTTTTTTATCCGTTACTCTGGTCGCCACGGTTTGTAATTACTGGCTTTACTTTTGTAACCTGATGAAGTTAAGATTGAACCTGAGGGTCTGTATGCACTAGTCGTACCTGTCATGTTCATAACGTGTTTTTTTTGCCATGGCTTGTAGTTATAGTTTTCTCTTGTTGGTGGTTCTCTAAACGTGTGGTGGAGCCAGCCGTGCCACTCTGCTGGAACTTTAGACGCTTCAGCATTATCTTTGTAAGTAACCCAGCGACGTGGCATTCCATGGGGTCCGATGCCGGTTATTTGTTCGTAATATTTGTTACCATAATCGTCTGAGCCAACAAAACTTCCGTTTTTAAAAATTGTCCAGCTAACTCCCCAGGTACTAGATCCCCACCAAGAAAAAATATTGCTTATAAAATCCATTTTTAGTTCCTCGTATGGAAGTTAGTGTTTGTGATAGTCCAGTGCCCCAAATAAATTTATTATAGGTATTTATACTCTTAAAACACTGTATTTTGTAACATTTATAATACTTTTAGAGGAAAATGTCCATGTGCACATTAGCCTAATTGTATAAACGTATTAAATAATATATGAAGTTTTGATCAAAATTTTGTTGTTATTATGTAGTCACACGCTGAAACTCAATAGTATTAAAGAAATCTCTTACAAAATGTCTCTGAAGTTTCTTTAATAGATTAAGTTCTAATATTCTATAATACTTTTTTCTTCACATTTAAAATTTAAAAAATTGAAAGTCCATCTTCCATAAGGGTTTTATCCAAAAATATATTCAAATGACGGACTGGTTTTTTTATAAAGAATTCTGCGTTAAATGTGATTATATAATTACAAAACTGATAAAAGCTGTAGACAAGCTTGTAGCTTATAAGATTACACCGATAGTTATATTTCCTAAAAAGGTTATGATCATTAATTTAGTAAATCTATATTTTTATATCTCTCTATTTATACTAGACTCTAAGCTTTGAGGAAGTTGAGCTAAACACTAATTCGGTGTTTCGTGTTAGCTTAAACTCTGAATTTAAGTTTAATATTAGCGGCAAGGAATAATTTAAATTTGAGTGAATGTTTTACTGAAATTTTCCATGGCAACGTTTATATTTTTTTCCAGAGCCGCAAGGGCATAATGCATTTCTAGAAATTTTTCCCCATGTGGAAGGGTCATTAGGATCTAATTCCATACTAGCCTGACGGGTTCGCAATGGATCCTGTCGGAGTATTTTATTGTCTGAAGTAGCGAGATTTAAGGCTTCACTTCTGAGAGCAGCCTCAGCTTTAGCGTAATCGCCAATCAGTGGAGATTGTTTGCGCTGTATTTCAACTCTAGATACAGTGGGGTCATTATTATCTTGAACATTAATTGTCATGAGTTTCTGTGTTACGGTTTCGCGAAGTTTGGATAAAAGATTATCAAACAACATAAAAGCTTCAGACTTATATTCGGCCAATGGATCTCTTTGACCGTAAGCTCGAAAGCCGATTACTTCGCGAAGATGCTCTAGCATAACGAGATGCTCGCGCCAAAGATTGTCTAATGTTTGTATCAGAACAGACTTTTCGATATAACGCATGTTTTTTCGTCCAAGCGCATTCGGTGACTTATCTTCTGCACTGTCGATCTCAGAAGTGAGTTGACGCGCTTCAATGAGATTTACAAAGAATTGGTAACCAATCATGCTAATTTGATCTGTTGCTAATCCTTTTGACCCTTCCAGAGGATAAATACTATTTGTATCGGTATCTAGAAGATATTGCCCAATATGATCAAAGTTTTTCTCTGGTTGGTTAAGAAGTTTTTGAAGTTTTTCATCGCCGTCAACAAAAGCTTCTAGCTGTTTGGCATTACCGTAGCTTTCAAGTATTACCTCACCAACCTCAATTATTTTAGCATCTGCCAAGCTATCAGCTAGCTGAATGAGACGGTAACTAATATCTTCATTTGCAATGCCTACCTCTGTGGTCCAGTGCTTAACAGTGTATTCTGTTCCTGAGAGCTTTTGAAATGCTTTATCAAGTGAAATGAGATCCCATTGCTCTGGATAAGTTTTCTCAGGGATATACTGTTTTACCATTGAATCTATTACGTCATGACGCATGTCAATAACTATTTCACTGACGTCGTTAGTAGACATAAATTCGTGTCGCTGTTCATAAACTACTTTTCGTTGTTCATTCATTACGTCATCATATTTGAGAATATGTTTGCGCATATCGAAGTTTCGTGCTTCAACTTTTTTTTGCGCCATTTCAAGCGTCTTGCTCATAATAGGGTGAATAATGGCTTCACCTTCTCTAAGACCAATTGTTTTTAGAACACTATCCATTTTGCCAGATCCGAATATGCGCATAAGGTCATCTTGTAGCGAAAGATAAAATTTCGATCGTCCCGGATCTCCCTGACGACCGGAGCGGCCACGCAACTGGTTGTCAATACGTCGACTTTCGTGACGTTCAGTTCCTATAACATATAGACCACCCGGTTTCTTAATCGTTTTTGCAGCTTTTTTACCTTTAGCTGGCTCAATCTCTATTGTAGCTGAGGCTTTTAAAACCTGCTCACGTGCATCTGTAATTTTGCTTTCTATTTTTTTTGTTTCTGCCAGTGCATTACTATCAGCGTTAATGTCGTTAAGGGTGCTTACTTCAGCATTTCCCCCAAGCTGGATATCAGTACCTCGACCCGCCATATTGGTAGCAATTGTCACAGCTCCTGGTGCTCCAGCTTGAGCGATGATCTTTGCTTCTTGTTCATGGTAACGGGCATTGAGCACCTGATGCACGACATTATTTTCTTTTAGGAGATTGGAAAGGTGTTCACTTTTCTCAATGGAAGCAGTACCTACTAGGCATGGCTGGAATCGCTTTTGCGCGTCTTTCACTTCAGAAATTATTGCTTGCCATTTCTCACTTTCTGTTCGATAGATTTCATCATCTTCATCTAGTCGACCGACCGGGCGGTGTGTAGGTATTTCCAGTACATCAAGACCGTAGATATCCAAGAACTCTGCGGCTTCAGTAGAAGCAG
The DNA here is from genome assembly GCA_013214245.1 of Hyphomicrobiaceae bacterium. Taxonomy (GTDB): domain Bacteria; phylum Pseudomonadota; class Alphaproteobacteria; order Rhizobiales; family Hyphomicrobiaceae; genus Tectiglobus; species Tectiglobus profundi. Next base: position 16,266 of record JABSQE010000100.1, on the reverse strand, counting down.
TGCCTGTCATACCAGCTAATTTGCAATATAAACGGAAGTAGTTCTGAAATGTTATCGATGCGAGAGTTTGGTTCTCAGGTTGTATTGTTACGTCTTCTTTAGCTTCTAGAGCTTGATGTAAACCTTCAGAATAACGTCGACCGGGCATCATGCGACCGGTATGCTCGTCTATTATGATGACTTCGTTATCTCTAATTATATAGTCTTTGTCCAGTGTGAAAAGTTTATGTGCCTTAAGCGCTTGGTTGATATGGTGAACTATAGTAACATTTTCGATATCATATAAAGTGCCTCTTAGTAGGCTGGTTTCTTTCAGTTTTTCTTCAACCCACTGGTTTCCATTTTCTGTAAGTGAAATCTGTCGCTGTTTTTCATCAAGTTCGAAATTTCTTTCATCTGTGATTAGTTCTGGAATGTATTTATCAATGATCTTGTAAAGCTCTGCGCGATCTTCAAGCGGACCAGAAATGACAAGTGGTGTTCTAGCTTCATCAATAAGGATTGAATCGACTTCATCGATTATAGCAAAATTATGACCGCGCTGAACCATTTCTTCTTTAGACAATTTCATATTGTCGCGAAGATAGTCAAAACCGTACTCATTATTAGTTCCATAAGTGATATCTGCTAAATAAGCAGCTTGACGAGCCCCGTCATCCATATCGTTAATAATACAATCGACTGTTAATCCTAAGAAGTTATATACTTGTCCCATCCATTTAGCATCCCGTTGTGCTAAATAGTCGTTTACAGTGACTACGTGAACTCCTTTCTGTGTGAGAGCATTAAGATACACTGGCAAAGTCGAAACCAGTGTCTTACCTTCACCGGTTTTCATTTCCGCGATCTTACCTTCATGCAAAGCCATTCCGCCTATTAATTGTACATCAAAGTGGCGTTGCCCTAATGTTCGTTTAGCAGCCTCACGAACTGTTGCGAACGCAGGAATGATGAGATCTTGTAAGTTAGTTCCATTACTAATTTGCTCGCGGAAGGTTGTTGTGCGTGATCGTAGTTCATCATCAGACAACAACTCGATCTCTGGTTCAAGAGCGTTTATGGCATCCACTCGCGGACTGTAGTTCCGAATACAGCGTTCGTTAGAAGAACCAAAAATCCTTGTTGCAAACCGTTTAAACGAAATCATATCTATCACAATCCCTGCCATTTATAGCTAGTTGCAAAGTTTTTATGGGCAATATCTTGATCAAATTTATATAATTTGATCAATTGTGCATTGATGCGTATTGTGTAATGCACACTACAGATACACTATTATTTTACCGAGTTAAAAATAGATTGGACAGTTGTCAATTAATAGGAACGTTAAGCCCTAAATATAATTATTTTAAGACATGCCAAAATTTAAATTAGGAGCTATATTCTGCATCTTATGTTCTTAGTTTAATTTTAGTTAGTTCGACAAGCCGTCCTATTCTGATTGATTTTAACAATGGTTATAAAAATCAAGTAGCTTGCATATGACACATTTGCGATACTACTGTGCAACACTTTTTTCTTAAAGTTTGGCAAATTTTTTATGTTTTGTTAAATAAGGCTGTTTCATATCAGAATATATCTGATTGTATCCTTTAAATATGAGCTTTTGATACGCTTAATTAATCTTTGATTAAAAAAATAAGTAACTAGCAAATGCCTAAGTAAAAGATAATATTGTTTACTAAAGTTTGATAAAGACATAAGTACTGCTGTGACCTAAGAATATTCAGATTGTTATTTTGATATGCAGATTCGCAGTAAAATTACCACTACCGAAGCTCTTAAATACAATGCAACTGTTTAAGAACTTCTATACTATCGAAACCTTCCCTTTCTGATATTTAGATGTGGTTTAATGTTAAACAAAAAAAGCTGTTTTTGAGCTTCTTATCAAAGGTAAATATTTTGCTGACTTAGCTGTCTTTATTTTATAACACAATTGCAACTGTAAAATTAGGCGACATTCATAATAAACTCATTAATTGAAGAATTAAGCCTTATGCTCAGCGAGGCTAGTGAAACAATTGCATCGAAGTTTGGCTGGTATGTTGTCAAAGTCAAAGATTAAGAAAAAACTAGGGTTTCTGTTTTCAAGGTTGCTTTAAAATGATAATAAATGCGTTAGAAGTCAGGTTTGGACTAGATTACATGTGGTGTTTAAAATAAAAAATGAGATTATTCAACATGATCCGAAAATTACCGCTAATGACACATTTAATATAGCAAACATAATACTAAATCGAGTTGAAATAATGCGCACCCCGATGGTAATTTCACCTTTTGCACCAAAAGATATGCCAACTATAAATTTAGTAAAGGGCATGCGTCTTGTGGCAGTAGAAGCAGGGATAAAATATCAGGGCCGGAAAGATTTAATGCTTGCGGTCTTCCTAGAGGGAACCGTAATTGCCGGAATTTTAACGAAATCTAAAACTTGCTCCGCACCAGTGGTATGGTGCAGAGCGCAACTTAAGCATGGATTTGCGCGAGCTCTTGTTGTGAATTCGGGCAATGCTAACGCGTTTACTGGGTTTTTAGGGGATGAGGCTGTGAGATTAATAACCAAGGCTGCAGCTGACGCTGTCGGTTGTTCGCAGCATGAGGTTTACTTAGCTTCAACTGGTGTGATCGGAGAGCCACTACAAGCCCAAACATTCACACATCTTTTCGATACAATGGTTAAAAATGCTTCTGTTGGAAAAGATGCTTGGCATGACGCCGCACGCTCTATTATGACAACTGATACATATCCTAAAATAGCATCAACCTCCGTTATGATTAATGGTGTCTACGTAAGCATATCTGGTGTTGTAAAGGGTGCTGGTATGATCGCGCCAGATATGGCTACGATGCTAGCATTTATTTTTACAGATGCTTCAATTGATAGCTCTTTGTTGCAAAGCATAACAAATGAAATCTCTACTAAAACTTTCAACTGTATTACAGTAGACGGTGATACATCAACTAGTGATACGCTTCTTATCTTCGCCACGGGTGCTTGCAATCACGATAAAATAACTGATCCAGATAGCAGTTCAGCATTGGCGTTTAAGTCGGCACTTTATAAAATAATGCACGATCTCGCATTACAAGTGGTAAAAGACGGTGAAGGGATCTCAAAATTTATTACCATCCATATAACAGGTGCCGAGAACGATATGGCGGCTCATCGTATCGGGATGTCGCTTGCAAATTCACCATTGCTAAAAATAGCAATTTCTGGCGAAGATGCGAACTGGGGCAGAGTAGTCATGGCAGTTGGCAAAGCTGGCGAAGCTGCTAATCGCGATAATATTAAAATAAGTTTTGGACCAAACCTTCTTGCTGAGAAGGGAATGCGCTCTCCCTCTTATGACGAAGAAATCGTATCAACTTACATGAAAAACTCAGAAATAGATATCAGTGTCGATGTCGGTGTCGGTTTCGGGAAAGCTACTGTTTGGACTTGTGATCTGACCCATGATTATATCAAAATAAACTCAGACTACAGGACTTAGTAAGTTTTGATTAACTTAAATTGAATTAACGCCAATAGCTCAATTTACTTTTTGTTAAGGCTTAAATAAAAAAAATTTTTATTATAAAGTGTCATATTCAATTTTCTTTTATGCTTGAAAAGCAAAAGAAACACTTCTCTAGGAATATTTCTTATTCGAAGTAATTTACTATTATCTTGAATAATGGGAAATAAAGAAGTTTTTTTATTTCTTACTTTTTATTCTTTTAAAGTGAATACTTTAATTTTGGATGCGAAAAAGACAGATATAGAAGTGTTTTAAAGGTAAAGAAAATCGATTTAAATTTAGAACATATTACATAAATCTACCTTTGGTACCAAAATCCTGTTCCATAGGCTGTTATCCCTATCGCACCATCTGTGATGTTTGGATGTGTGATACGTAAACTGGTGATGCCATCATATCTGTGATATGTAGCTTTTCCTTTTAATTCATCTATTTCTTTGCCAATAATCAGCTCAAAAACAAGTTCGTAATATGTCATTTTCCACCAGTGATGTTCCTAATAGATTCCCATACATCTCGTATAACATTCGAACTACTCGCTGCCGTTGAATATATAATATCCCCGAGTTCGATAAGGTTTCCGTCAATACTATCAGTGGTTGTGCACCTAATATTGTAGTTTATGTTACTCTAAAATAGGTAATTAGTAATTTTATTTATTGCCATGAAAGGCTAAGTTAACCCGTGCTAAGTTTCCTAAAGGACTTTACGCCTGTTAGGAACCGAGAAGATACGCTGTATGATCAGAGTAAAAATTAATAATGGTATTCCAGAAAGAATTATAACAAGTGAATATTTGCTCCATATTAGTATTGGATTGATATGTCGCTGCCAAACTAAGTTTAAATCGGAGTAAATTGTTTCAGTATTTAGTAAATGGTCAGTCCTAAGCATAAATTCAATTGCAATAAGTTGGTTGTTGCTTTGCAAGATACCCCAAAGCACATGAGTTGGGGCTAAAATATTCATGAGCTCGGGTTCATTAATTATTTTTTCAACAAGCTTCTGTCTGGTAGGTGTGCTTAGACCGATCATATAGTCCGCTAAAATAGCTAAGTGTTGTGGGGACATTCCGTGTACAATACGACTGATATAATCATGGCTGAGACTCATTAAAGCATTGCGCGCTTTTCTTGGGATTTCAGCAAAACGATATGAAATAATTTTGTCATCAAAGCTTAATAAATTTTGCAAACTTTTAAAAGTGAAAGAGCTAGGGTCTGAAACTTTATATATTTCAAGTTGGACGACTTCATAGATCTGACTTCTTGCAACGTCCCACCACGATAAAGCTAGCTCTATAGACTGTTTTTCGCGGGCAATCTGAAGTCCAGCATTCGGAAGTTGTACAACCGCTCGGTAGAATGCACCATTTTCCATCAACTTATTAATTAGAGTTGGATCGTTTCTGCGAAGAATAATTGCTACAACTTCATCGATTCTAGCTAATTGATCTAACTGAACTGTTGAAATAAACTTCTTAAATTCAGGATTTGCATTTATCAACTCTAAAACTTTTAGGTGTGCCAGCTTGAACTCACGCCAAATGTTAATAATACGTTTTGAGACATTATCTGATAGTGTTTCTAATTGTTTATCAATTTCTCTTTTAATTATTTTTGTTAGTTCATCTTTGATAACGACTTCTATGTTTTTTGATTTCATCTCTTCCGCTACTATTGGTAGCATGCCGTAACGCAAATCCCAAATATCTTTAGCGATAAGAATAACGCTAATTCCTCCTGCCATAACCGAAACTAAACGACTAATAATGGTAGCAGTCGCTCTTTGTCCTAAACGTTTGGCTACACTTGAAAGCTGTCTGCGAAATAATAAAATAATAGCACCAGAAACTAGCCCTGATGTATTTGTAGTTATTTCTGTCTTGGCTATGCTTTCTTTTGATGGTGTTACAAATGCCAAGGCGGTATCTTGTACAATAGCATCAGTAATAGTTTGACCATAACGTGGCCCTAAAAATGTGTGAAGGCATAACGTTGTAGGTTGGTGTGCATCAGCTGCCGTTAGCTCGATTGACTTTCCGATGTTATACCAGATGTCAATCGTCATGTTTTCTAGAGCTTTTTTGATTTTTTTTGATCTATACACACGCTCTGACATATCAAAGGCAAGTGCATTTGCTGTGTCACGATAGGCAAGTGACTCTAAAAGCTTTCTCCAGCTTGTTTCTCTTTGCATTTGTAACACTGTGTTATCGATCTGGGCTTTTAGTACATTACTAAGATTATGAGCTCGCCATTGGTCGCGAATTAAAGCCTCATAATTGAGGTCTAAAATTCCTTTTTTTAAAGTTGTGTGAACAATGGATCTTATAGCTATTTTAAGTTGCATTTCATCTTCAGTGAAGCATGAATCATATTTGTTACGTGTTAAAGCTGTGAGATGTGCAATACTAGGAAACGTCATCTGGAGTAGAATGTAGAAAGTGAAAAATATACGCGCTCCCTCTAGCGTAATGGTCTTCATGGTATCTAGAACTCCCAGTACAACGTAATGATGTTTCCAAGATGAATGAATACTATTAGTGCTTTCCAGATGTATTATTGCAACATACTCAAATCGTACGTTTGGTTTAAAAGAAGAATTGGATCTTTACATAGGAGCTTAAATGTAAGTTTTAAGCTATTTAACGTATCGCTTTTTGATATAGGTCTTTTGATGTAGCTAATAAAAAAAAGAGATGGTAGTTTTGTTAAAAGTTATATGACTATTTAAAGGTTATATATTGGCATGTATTAGAATCTTTTTACCTTATCAGTGTCTTATTGCTAAAGTGATGTTATATGTAATTATTGTTATGCTTTTATTTTTTCTAAAAAGTATCTTTTTTAATTAAATAGTTTTAAAATTTTATTTTATATAAATAAAAAACTATTTTTTAATGATTAATTACAATAATATAATTCGAACGCTTGTTGACTTATAATTTCTTACTTATACTGTAGCACTACTAACTGTTTTTAGGCTTTCTTACTGTTCAGAAGAACGAAGAAGAGAAATAATATTAGACGATAACCGTAAAATAGCTTAGTAATCTTTATTATATATCTACCTATTTAATGTATTTAATTTTATGTCTTAGTGATTTTAATTTATCCAGGAATATATCTACTAATTTGAGTGTTCCCAATTGTTCACAGTCCTGTACAAAAGACCTTGCTGGATAGTTACTAGGATTTTACGAATAGTTGTAGTGTAATTATGAGATATTTTTGTGAACGTTAAATTAAATTGTACTTAACAAAGTTTGCCGAGGTTCATGTATCAATTAATAAAGTTACCAAAAATACCTAATAAAACAACATACGTTAATCACATAAGAATGCGCAAGTTAATAAACGAAATATTAAGAGTTTGGATTTGCGGCTAATATTAAACCCAATCTTATCAAATACACCTAAATAACTTACTTTACTACTTAAAGTATAATGCGTAACAGCCAGAAGCTGACCATTTTTACGGATAATCATATACAACTATATATACTATGCAATTTCAATCTTAAGATTGAAAACTAAACAATATCACAACTAAACCAGATTAAAAAAATCATAAATGCCAGTTAAATTTAACATTAGCAGGGCCGAGCGTTAGTACAACAAGTGTAAGAAATGTGGTAATAGCCTAGATGAAATGATCAAATACGGAACATTGCTTAAGTATCTTAGGATTGTACTACGATCTCACAGAACTATAACTATTAATCTTATTCACAATAACTATTAGTTCTTAGGGCTCGATCTATACAATTAACTTGTTGGCTAAGTTTATAACTATCTATGATGAGCTCTTGAAACTCTTGTGGCAGCTTATCAAAATGTTTTATGTGTGACACATGCCCAAATCTCTTTAACTTTAAGTCATCTCTAATCTGTATTGCATTTCTAATGGAGACTCCGTCTGTTCTTAACTTACGAAGTGAGAGCAACCACGACGACAGGCTAAGTAGTCTGGAAGTCAGTCGCATACTTTCTGTAATATAAATTACTGAGAGAGGTGACTTCAAAGATTTCGCCTGTTTTCTACCCTTACCATCTAAATATTGCGCTGTTTTGTCTACGAGGGACATACCCTTTTCGAAAATTGAATCAAATTTAGCTGAGTATACAAAGTGCTGTCCAAAATTGATTGCTACGCTTTTATTATTAACTACAAGAGACATACTAAACAAACCCAATCATACTAAATAAACAAAATAAGAGTTAAGTGAATATAGTTAAAGTTTTGCTAAGGAATAGAGTTGCAAGGAGGATATATCCATTATGTGCAACATATATTAGTTAATTGTAATTATTAACTAATAATTAAACTTTATTGATTATTGCTTAATATCAAATGTAATTAACAATTCACTAATGCGCGGAGTATTACCAATGGATTGGCATATAATTTGTGCGACCACGATGGCAACACCGGGTAAAATTGTGACATTGATTAGTGTCCTTGCAACACTGGCTACCTACTATATTTTTTTTTTTACAACACAAGTGCATTAAAAAGCATAACAGTTTTTTCTGTTATGTTTGCATCTGGAATGTTAGGTCATACTTATTTTATATCAAACAACATTACCTTTGATACCGATATAGGAAGAACTGCAATAATAGGTGCAACAATATCTATGATAATATCTTTAGTTTTATCAGTTATAGTGATAAGAGGGGTTTCAGATGTGAATTTTGGAAAAGGTAATTTGTCTATTAAGAATAGAGCCAGACATCTTCCTAGTAACAAATAGAATAATATGTCTGGTAAAACTGTAATTTATTAATTTAGCTTAAAAGTTGATACTAAAGATAAATTAGAACTCATCTCTTTTTTTGGAAAAGTTAGAATCCTACTGCCAATTTTAAGAAATTGTAATTGATTGTTTTTCAAGACAATGATTAAAATCTTGATTAACATCACTCTACAAGAATACTATTAAAGGCTGTTTCGAAATTTTAAGATATGAATTACTTCTATATCAGCTAAATTCTAAAAACAAACTCCAGGGTAAGTAGTTATTAACTTTTACAAAATATAAAGACTTTGGATGTGCTTTTATTATTATTTAGCAACTTTTTATCATTAAGACTAATTAGCTATTAAGTTCTCTTAGAAAGTTATGTTGTAAAGCTTTACTTTCATTATTACCTAAAAGTAAATTGTAAACTTTTACTAAAAATATGCCGACTTAGTGTTAAATACCCTAAAATAAATTAACATAATTTGTTAGGAATCAAAGAACCCCGAACTTTGCTAGCCTAAGATATGAAATTAATTTTTAGGTAATATTTATTATGCTAAGTTTGCAAGAAGTTCGGTTTTAAAAGTGGGTAGGTTCGGTATCTTGACCCTATTAGATGAAAGTAAGTGAATTCTATTTTCTCTCTTAAGTTTGCTAAATATGCGACTCACCGTTTCGATGGTCAAGCCTAAATAATCGGCTATATCTTGGCGTTGCATAGGTAAATGGAAGACACCATCGTTGTCAGCACTACTTCGTAAGTAAATATTGTGAAGAAACTGGGCTACTCGCTCCTGAGCTGTAAGTCGAGCAAGAGCCGTGATCCGACATTGTGTTTCATGAAGCTCGTCGAGAATAGATACCATAACCAAGCGCCTGAGTTCAGGCTTAGCGTCCATCGCGTCATCAAGACACTGTCTAGGAATAATATGCGCAACTATGTCTGTTACAGCTTCAGCAGTAAATGGAATATGTTTTAGGTGTGCATGTTCTAAAATTTCACCTGCAAAAGCGAAACGAGTGACCTGTCGTCGCCCATCGCAAAATAATTTAGTGCCACGTACAACTCCAGACACTAAAAAGTATACAGAACTGCTAACTTCCCCATCCCAAAAAATAATGTCATTTTTTTTATAGGCATACAATTTACCGACTTCGCTGAGGAATGGATACCCTAATGTTATACGCGTTGTAGTTTTGCTGAAGTCTGTGGAACAACAACTAATATGGTTTTGAGAAAGATAAGCTGTTCTTCGAGATTGCTTATTAAGATCTAGAAGGTCCAGCATAGCGACTATCCTTATTTAATGCAAGTGCTGTGTATATTGCATTTAAAAGATCTATTTTCAAGCAACTGAGAAGTCTGAGAACATAAATAATCTCATTACAGTCTAAAAAATTGTTAGATGCGTTTAGTTAAAAAAAATTAGCCTCGAAAATAAAAAATTATGCATACGCAATTGCATATTTTATCATATAAAGCTTAACTCTACAGATAAAAAATGCGCTACAGATAATATGCAGAAATAAAGATTTTTAATTTGCACATAATATACTCAAAAACGTCTTTAATCCGAGATTACACCGGGCTTTCGACATTGTAACACTTTACTAATTAGTATTAATCAAGAGGTACTAGCAGCTAGTATTAGCAAAGTTCATTTTAATTTTAGATGATATAATTATAATTTAATATCAGTCCGAAGTAGTCTTTTATTAATTTCTTGCTCCAACAAACAAAACTCGGGGTGCAGTCAATTACCATAACATCTGGGTCTGCTATCTTTCAGAAGCTATAAAGCAACGTTGATTAAGGGATTGTAGCTAAAATGATGGGAACTATGAGTTTTGTGCCCATTTAAAGATCTGTGCCACGCTATACGCTGCATTTTCCTCCTCATCAATAACTACTTTTCTTAGTCGACCTTCGCTAAAATATTGCTATATTGTAATATTTAAGACGATGTTATTTGTGTGTATTTCAAACTTGATTGATACCAATAGTGCTTTATTAACTGGTCGTAACTTTAACAGCTATAACACTTTTGTGATAAATGCATTTATATGGTTAGTCATACAAAGTTACCATAACAAATTTTGTACTATTGCTTTTTAAGTTATCACTCTTGATTTTAGCTGAATACAACTGATTAAAAAGTAAACATCTTTAAACTTAATGCCTCTTTTAAGGTGTGAATTAAAGATGAAAAGCCAGAATTTAAGTATAAACTAATGCAGCACTTTAAGATATATCGAAAATTGTATTAGAATTTACACGCATGGGTTGTAGCAGTAAAACATATGCATGTAGTTGTATATTAACATTAAAAAAAGAAAGTTGCGTTGGCTACAATCATTTATTTTGGTGGTGTAGTAATTCTGAGAAAATTTAATCTATGACTAATTCTTTCTTGGAACCATCTGAGACGCTCGATTTAGGTAGCAAATAGAGAAAAATAACGTTATACATTTTTTCTTCACAAACGTTATCAGCATATTGCATATTGAAGCAAGATAATGCTATACGAAAAGTTTTGATTTTTAAGGTTATCAAGTCATAAATCTAAAATTGCGTAATTCTATTAAAGTTTCAATTTATGATTGAATAATTCTTGAAAGAGTAGCAATACTAGCAAATCCTAAACAGACAAAAATAGTAATATATCAAGAGTTGAATTATTTCTAAAGTTTTACTACTGAAAAAACGAGCTGCTATATCACTTACTAAGAAATAGTAATGTTATTCCTTGATAGCGTCCAAGGCATATATTTTATAGTTTTTATTTTAAGCCTGTCTTGCTTCTATTTGGTTTGAAGAAATAATTAAATAAACAGACGCTGCATAAACTCTAGTCAACTTAAAATTACCACGTCCCATTAAGCAATATTTGAAATTCAGGAAGTGTTACCGTTAACTAAAACGCATTTTGTGGTTTACTCTAATTGATCCATGCGCTTGCGATTTTTTTATGCTATTTTTGATTTAGTCTCTTAAGTTTTAAGCGTTCTAGTTCGCATTTTTTGTTACAATCAAAATCTTATAAAAGTAATTGAAATGCTAAAAGTCATAAATAGCGTTTGGGCACTTCTACTCGGCATAGTACTAATTTTAATGGGAATTGGGATGCAAACTACGCTTATAAGTGTTCGCGGAGCAATAGAAAATTTCTCCTCAAACATTTTAGCTGTTATTATTGCGATTTATTTTTTTGGTTATTTACTAGGGGCTCGTTTAGCGCCACAACTTATTTGTCACGTAGGTCATGTGCGAGTATTTGCCGCTCTCGGCTCAATAATTTCAGCAAGCCTCATTGCTTTTGAAATTTTTGTCAATCCACTAGCATGGATGCTTATACGATTTTGCTTAGGATTTTGTATGTCTGGCGTTTATGTTACTGCTGAAAGTTGGCTCAATAACATAGCTTCTAACACTACTAGGGGTCGACTCTTATCAGCCTATATGTTGGCACAGACTATAGGCGTAGTATTAGCACAAGGTTTGTTGACATTTGGTAACGTAGAGCAAGCAACTCTGTTCATTACAGCCTCAATATTGGTTTCGTTATCTTTTGCTCCAATTCTGTTGTCTGTTATTACAGTGCCATCTGCTAATATCATCAAACCCATGAGCCTACTAGAATTATATAAAAAATCTCCATTAGGTACTATTGGTATTTTACTTTTAGGTGTAATTTATTCTGCTAAAGCAGGTATGGGGGCGGTATATGCTGTTCAAGCAGGCTTTTCTATAAAGCAAACCGCACTTTTTGTCGCGGTAATGTGGATCGGAAGTCTCATATCACAGTATCCTATTGGCTGGTTATCAGATCAGATAGATAGACGCACACTTATTGCTTTACTTGCTTTTATAGGTGTAAATGCTACCCTGCTGGGTTACTTATCAGATTCTACAATACACTTGCTAATGCTTTCAGCGCTTCTTGTTGGTGGAATAGCTAGTCCGTTGTATTCTATGTTCGTTGCTCATACAAATGACTTTCTTAGAGCAGATGAGATGGCATCTGCATCAAGTGGATTGATCTTTGTTTTTGGAGCTGGAGCAATATTAGGTCCAATAATAGCTGGCCAGATGATGCAGATAGTAGGGCCAAAAGGGTTCTGGCTCATACTTTTTGTAAATTTTATATCAATGGCTTTTTACACTATGTGGCGCATAGCAAGTCGCTCCGCACCATGCTTAGAAGATGCAAGTCCTTATGTTGCAATCCTTCCTATCTCTTCGCCGGTTGCGCTTGAAGCTGTTCAAGAATGGTCACAAGAACTTTCTGAACAAGAGGATAACCAAGGACAAAGTAGAAACGCTTGATTGATATTCCAAATGGTTAGTTACGTTTGTATTAGTTATTTATCCAACTACTATGCTTTTGCTGTTGAAGCATGGCTAGTGCTGTCTTATTTAAGTTTTGCATCAATTTAATTAAAAAATAAGACTTTTAAGGAGCGATATCACTCGCACGGTTTCTTCTATCCTATATCGCATAATAACTCGTCTTTGCGCTTTTAATTCTAAAGTAGTGGCACACTTTACAATCTGGAGTGTTTTTCAATAAATTAGCTTAAATCTATCAAAGGGGTAATATGGATATATGCATGATTGGTGCAGGCTACGTCGGACTGGTATCGGCGGCTTGCTTCTCAGAATTCGGTTGGAAAGTTTCTTGCGTTGATAAAGATAAAGATCGCGTTGCTGCACTTAACCGCAGTGATATTCCAATCTACGAGCCTGGATTAGATGAATTGTTAGCACGTAGTATAGCTGGAGGTCGCATTACATTTACAGACGAAATAGGACCAGCTGTGAAAGCTGCGGATCTCGTTTTCTTAGCTGTTGGTACGCCGATGCGGCGTGGAGATGGTTATGCAGACCTTTCCTATATCTATGATGCCATTACTGAGCTGGCCCCGCATTTAAATTCTTTTAAGGTCATAACGACTAAATCTACCGTTCCTGTAGGAACAAGTCGTGAAATCGAACGTCGCATTCGTAAACTACGTCCAGATGCTGATTTTGCAGTATGTTCAAATCCGGAGTTTTTACGTGAAGGTTCGGCAATACAAGATTTTATGCATCCAGACCGCGTGCTAGTTGGTGTAGATGATGATCGAGCAAAAATGGTTCTAGAACGAGTTTATAAACCACTTGCATTACGTAATTCTCCACTGATCTTTGTACAAAGAGAATCTGCGGAACTAGCCAAATATGCGGCCAATGCTTTTTTGGCGTTAAAAATTAGTTTTATCAATGAAATCTCTGACCTTTGTGAAGAAGTTGGTGCAGATGTCCAAGAAGTTGCAACCGCTATTGGAAGAGACCGTCGTATTGGTGATAAATTCTTGCATCCGGGTCCGGGATATGGCGGTTCATGCTTTCCTAAAGATGTATCAGCAGTTATTCGTACAGCAAGAGAGGCACGCACTCCATTGTCGATCATCGAACAAGTTCAGATTGTGAATGAAGAGCGCAAAATCGCTATGGGAATGCGTATAGAACGTACTGCTGGAGGATCAGTGCGAGGCAAAACAATAGCTGTTCTAGGTGTTACCTTTAAACCAAATACAGATGATATGCGTGAGGCTCCAAGTCTAACTATTCTTCCACTTTTGCAAGAGCGCGGTGCAGTTATACACACTTATGATCCACAAGGCAGATTGCATGGTGAATCATTGTTACCGGGTGTTAAATGGTTTGTTAATGTCATGTCTGCATGCCAATATGTAGATATGGTAGTTATACTAACGGAGTGGAACGAGTTTCGAGCGATAGATCTTAAGATATTAAAAGAGCAAATGAGTGGTAATATTTTATTAGATTTTCGAAACATTTTTAATCCTAAAGATGCACGCAGAGCAGGTCTTGCTTACTTTAGCTTGGGTCGAGAAAAGTAGTGTTCGGGCTCTAATACGATTTGGTTGTACAATCAAAAAATTTGTCTCGTTGCTTGCATTGCATCCTGCACCAGAGTATTAGTTTAGCGCGTTTTTTTGAATAAATTTTTAGACTACCGCTAAATCTGCGAAGTAGTTCATAGCACCTGACTTTCTAAAGCATTAATTCTGTCTAAGTAAGTCATTTTTAAAACATAGTAAAATCAACATTTATTAAAAAAATATGCGGATTTGCGTGAATTATACTTTTATAAATTTTTATATTTATAATATTTAGCTCAGACTAGTATATAGTCCAATTGTAATATTTTCTTTGAACGAGACTGTTCGGCTTGTTAGCATTTTTTCGATGAGTTGGGTTGCTAGATTTATCATTCTGTGGATTTAGTATTTGATTTTGTCTAATATTACGTTTGATGCAAGTAATAAGTAATTAAGTGTCTCAATTATAATCCATTTCTAATGTAATTCTATGTATTAGAACTAAAGATCTACTTGATGTAAGATGCTGAAGTTACGAAGTAAATTGCGTGCTCGTGTCATGGGAGGCACGTAAAAAATCTACGAATTATGTAGGTGCATTACGAAACTTGTTGTTACAGTAAGCGAAAGAAGTTGTTATATAGACTAATAATTTCGATTACTTATGAGTAATAAGTGTTAGAATTTTAAACCTTAGACGGATTTAGTTGGTTTAGCTAAACTTTCGTGTTGTTGATAATTGAACATGCTAAGTACTATGACAATTTAAGTAGAATAGGCCGAACCATTGAATTTTCCATTAATTAGTTCATTAATGCCATGTTAAATTATCATTGACCGTGGTTGAATGCTAAAAAGCAGGTGCTTATTATGCTCGCTAATGATTTTAATGATAATGTAGGGCAGCGATCATCTCCCGTCAGATCGCTAAGAACCAGGCTTTTTAAGACCCGTGCCTACACGGAAAAGCTAACGGAACATTTAAGTGCTGAGGATCAAACCGTTCAAGCAATGGATGATGCGAGTCCAACTAAATGGCATCGTGCACACACAACATGGTTCTTTGAAGAGTTTGTTCTTGAGCCACATCTAAAATCTTACAAGCGGTTTAATGACCGTTTTCATTATTGTTTCAACTCATACTATGAACATGTAGGGCCTAGACACCCGCGGCCATTACGCGGTTTATTAACAAGACCATCTTTTGAAGAGGTGTGTAAATACCGCTTGCATGTCGATACGGGTTTGGTGAATTTGTTTAATCATTATGGCTTAAATTTGCCTCAGGGCATTTCTGAGCTTATTGAGCTAGGTATAAATCACGAACAACAACACCAAGAACTCATACTTACTGACATTCTAAGTTTGTTTGCTTCTAATCCGTTACGTCCACTTTATAATAAGGATTATTTCCTTGGCTTAGAAATAGACAACAGATGTGAGCCTGAATGGTTAAAATTAAGCACTGACATATACAAAATTGGTCATGCAGGTAATAATTTCCATTATGATAATGAAGGTCCAGAACATGCAGCTTTAATACAGTCCTTTAAATTATGTGATAGACTAGTAACAAATTTTGAATGGCTTGAGTTTATTAATGATGGTGCTTATAAAATACCTACTTTGTGGTTGTCAGATGGTTGGTATACCGTGCGTACTCTAGGTTGGGAGGCACCTGGGTATTGGGAGATGGTAGATGGCTCCTGGTACCAAATGACACTTGCTGGTCTTTGTCCCGTTAGAATGGAAGCTCCTGTTTCGCATGTTAGTTATTTCGAAGCTGAAGCCTTTGCTCGTTGGGCTGGAAAACGTTTGCCTACAGAGTACGAATGGGAAGTTGCCGCTCGAGCGTATCCGCACAAACTTAAACAGACTTACTCCCATGCTTGGCAATGGACCTCTAGCTCATATTCAGCGTATCCTGGATACAAGCCAAAGGTTGGTGCCTTGGGTGAATATAACGGTAAATTTATGTGTAACCAATATGTGTTGCGTGGGGCGTCCCATGCTACAACATCAGGACATTGCCGAGTTACATATCGTAATTTCTTTTATAGTAAGGCACGTTGGCAATTCACTGGTTTAAGGCTGGCGGGGGAT
>JABSQE010000010.1 GCA_013214245.1 Hyphomicrobiaceae bacterium | reverse complement strand
CCTCTCGTCGCCCATAACACCAACAGTCTTAACTGGCAACAGTACTGCGAAGGCTTGCCAGATTTTATTGTATAGCCCCGCCTTTCTGATTTCATCTAAATAAATAAAATCAGCATGACGAAGAATGTCTATCTTCTCAGTAGTGATCTTACCGGGAATGCGAATCGCAAGTCCCGGCCCAGGAAAAGGATGACGGTCAACAAAATGTTCTGGCAGACCGAGCTCGCGACCCAGAGTTCGCACCTCATCTTTGAAAAGCTCACGCAAAGGTTCGACCAGTTTCAGCTTCATACGTTCTGGTAATCCCCCAACATTGTGATGTGATTTGATAGTTGCTGACATCTTGCAGGATGATGAAATGCTTTCAATTACGTCAGGATGCAGAGTGCCCTGAGCAAGAAATTCCACGCCGCCAAGCTTAGAGGCTTCATCTTCAAAAATCTCAATGAATAGTCGACCAATAATTTTGCGTTTTTGCTCAGGGTCTGTGACCCCTGATAGAGCAGTGAGAAACATAGGTGCTGCTTTGACATGGATTAATGGGATATTGAAGTGTTCACGAAAAAGAGATACAATCTCAGTAGGTTCATCTAAACGCAGTAAGCCATTGTCAATAAATATGCATATTAATTGAGTTCCAACAGCTTCGTGAAGCAGCAATGCTACCACAGAAGAATCAATGCCGCCGGATAAGCCACATATTACACGTTTATTTCCAATTTTGGCACGGACGCTTAGAACCGCATTATGCCGGAAATGTTCCATTGACCAATCGCTCTTCAAACCTGCAATACGATTCACAAAGTTTGCTAAAATCTTAGCTCCCCCTATTGTATGCACTGCTTCTGGGTGGAACTGCACACCATATAAACTGCGCTTTCGGTGTGCGACTGCAGCAAAAGGTGTGCCAGGGGAAACTGCGATAACATCAAAGCCGTCGGGTAATCGTGTAACAAGGTCGCTATGGCTCATCCAAACTTGATGTATATTACCTGTTTGCCAGACACCTTCAAATAACGGGCTTGAAGCTATAATATCTAAATTAGTACGCCCAAATTCACCGGTACATCCGCACTTAACCTCGCCGCCAAGCTGAGCAATCATCGTTTGATATCCATAACAAATACCAAGCACAGGTACCCCTGATTCAAAAACCCAGTTGGGTGCGCGTGGAGTTTCCGCTATTACAATGCTAGATGGCCCTCCTGATAAAATTATAGCCCGCGGATTTAACTTTTTAAGCGCATTATCGGTATTGTTATACGATATTATTTCGCAATATACTCCTGTTTCACGAATTCGTCTGGCTATCAACTGAGTTAGCTGGCTGCCGAAATCTATTATTAGAACTTTTTCAGTCATAAGATAATTCTACTCGTGTGAATGATTTCATCTAAAATACTGTTTCAAATTCAGTTGAGCTTTACTAAATCAAATCTTGCTTCAGTATTACCATACCGTCCCTAAAATTCGTGAAATTATAATAATGCACCTCAAATTTATAATTAATTGTTAGACTCCTATATCTCAGGATGTTTACTTAACCAATTTGCTATGTTTCTTTAAATTAATAAGGTTTGCCGAAGCAAACTTTACCTCAGTTGCCTTGCTTTGTGCAATCTGAGATGATTAAAACGTGGCATGAGGGTGTCGATCTAAAATGTTTATGCCGCAAGAAGATTTTTTATGCAGTGGACATGGTTTTGTGAAATGCGTAACTACTATACGAGTATTAGCGTTATCTGTACGGGAAGAGTTAGGTGAATTATGGGAGCATTTAGTATATGGCATTGGGTAATCGTATTGGCGATTATAGTTCTTTTGTTTGGTCGGGGCCGTATTTCTGACATTATGACAGATGTAGCAGAAGGTGTTAAAAATTTTAAAAGAGGAATGTCAGATGAGGATAAACATGAGCGTGATCAGCCAAAATCAATTAACTCTGATTCAGAGAAAACAGTAGATCAGCAAGCAACCTCTAACACAACTAAGTTGGGCTAATTAGTACGTTAAGCTAAGCAGGTCATCTTCGATGCTAGCTCAGTTATGCGCCTGCAGCTTGAAGCTCGAGTGCTTCCAGTGTTTGGGCGTACTGCTTTTGAATATTACAGTCTGTCGTTCGACTTGGGGTACTTAGAATGTTAGATTTTGGTTGGAGTGAGTTGTTTATCATTGTCGTCGTGGCGCTTATAGTAGTTGGACCGAAAGAATTCCCAACTCTGCTAAGAACAATTGGCAAATTAGTTGCTGTAACTCGTAGCCACGTGCACAAATTGCGTTCACATTTGAATGATGCGATTAAGCAGGCAGGATTTGAAGAAATCCATAATGAAATGCAGCAATTAAACTCTGACGTTGTGGCTACAGCACGAGAAGCGCAACGACAATTAGATAAGAGGCCAATTGAATTTGTTAGTTCAGAAAACGACGCTACATCTGATCAGAAGAAAAAAAACACTAATCATATTCAAAGCTACAACGAGGACAATTGGGACTATAAGAGCTGGGTACAAAATCACAATAAGTCGATACTTGAAACAGAGGGAAGAGTAAGAGCTGAAAGCTCAGATAGCTCTGTGGCTAGCAACAATCTCGTATCAGCAAATAACAGCGACATGAAAATGGTTGAAAATAAAGTTCAGATTGGAACTAACCACAGTAAAAAGGACTCGACAGGCAAGAAAGAGGCATCGACATGAGCGATGTGCATCACGTTGATGATGAGTGTGCTGGCATCGATGCTACTAAAGCTCCGTTGATAGAGCACCTAATCGAACTTCGACAGAGGCTTATATATACAATTGCAGCATTTTTTATAGCTTTTTTAGTATGCTTTGTATTCGCCTCTTCCATATTCAACATGTTACTTCGGCCATTTATTTCGGTGGTTGGTTTAGATAATGCGAAGACCGTTTACACGCACCTTCTTGAAAAGTTTTTTACAGAGGTAAAGATCGGTATATTTGGCGCGATATTTTTGTGCTTCCCATTTTTTGCAGTTCAAATATATAAATTTGTAGCTCCCGGTCTTTACAGTAATGAGCGTAATACATTTCGCCCCTACCTCATAGCCACACCTCTCTTATTTCTCACCGGCGCATGCTTTGTTTATTTTATAGCCATGCCATTCGTTATTACTTTCTCTGTTGGTTTTCAGCAAACAGGTGGGCATGGTCAAGCTATTATACAGCTGCTACCAAAGGTCAGTGAATATCTATCTCTAGTTATGACCTTGATACTTGGATTCGGTGTTTGTTTTCAATTACCCGTGATCCTTACGCTGTTAGCACACGCAGGTGTTTTGACTGCTCAGATGTTACGTGAAAAGCGTCGTTGGGCCATACTAGGTATATTTGTAATAGCTGCAGTATTAACACCTCCCGATCCGATTAGTCAGATTGCAATGGCGTCTCCAACTATCATTCTCTACGAACTATCAATTCTTGCTATTGCGTATTTGGAGAGAATGGCAACTAAACCTTCTGCAAAGCAATCTTCCGATTAAACATCTGCTGCGTAACATCTGTCGCCTAGACCTGAATAGTACTTTTGGCCTATGGTTAATTTTCTTAGCAAACCGAAACAAGATGGAACTCATAAGAAACCGAAGGAAGCATACAGTTTATGAAATATACAATCTAAAAAAATATTTTTTGTAAGTATTCGATATTCCCGCACGACTTTTCCTTCCTTATGCAATGTTATAACGGTAGCGCCCTAATGATTAACTGGTGAGATAAATCCATGCTTGATATTAAATGGATCTGTGAAAATCCCGATTCTTTTGACAAATCGCTCAAGGCACGCGGCCTCGAACCGATGTCTAAACACTTTGTGGAGATGTATGAAGCTCGCAGATTCCACCTAACTAAGCTACAAACTTATCAGTCGCGTCGCAACGAACTCTCTAATAAAATCGGAAAGGCTAAAGCAGCTGGCGATGAAGAGGCTGCTAAAAAGTTAATTGCCGAAGTAACAGAGATTAAAGATTTAATAGCCGCTGGAGAACAGATTGAGCGCGAGATAGATAAAAAACTGATTGCTGATCTTGCCGTTATACCCAACATTCCTCTTGATGAAATTCCAGTAGGAAAAAGCGAGAGTGACAATCTGCTCGTCCGTACTTATGGAAAACCGCCTGAGTTCGACTTCAACCCTAAAGAGCACTTTGAAATTGGTGAAGCATTAGGGCTAATGGATTTTGAGAAAGCAGCTAAAATGTCTGGCGCCCGTTTTGTAGTGTTAAGTGGTGTTTTGGCACGCTTAGAGCGGGTGTTAGCACAGTTTATGTTAGATGTTCACACAGATGAATTTGGCTACACTGAGATTAATCCGCCTTTGCTAGTACGTGAACATGCTGCTTTTGGCACAGCTAATCTACCAAAGTTTAGCGAAGCTTTGTTCCGCACAGAGCAAGGGTATTGGCTAATTCCTACTGCTGAGGTGACATTAACTAATTTAGCGCGTGAAACAATCTATGCTGAAGTAGACCTGCCAAGGCGCTATGTAGCATGGACGCCATGCTTTCGTTCAGAAGCAGGCTCAGCTGGGCGAGATGTGCGAGGTATGATACGTCAACACCAGTTTTCTAAGGTTGAGCTGGTTTCGATAGTAACACAGAAACAGGCGATCTATGAACACGAGCGCATGACAAACTGCGCTGAAGAAATTCTAAAGCGCCTTGGACTTCCCTTTCGCACAACTTTGCTGTGCACAGGTGATCTGGGATTTGCTTCAAGTAAAACATACGATATTGAAGTTTGGTTGCCTGGACAAAACACTTATCGCGAAATTTCAAGTTGCTCGTTATGCGGAGATTTCCAGGCAAGACGAATGTTTGCACGCTATCGTGAAGACAACAACAAACACCTCCGCTACTGTACGACATTAAATGGCTCTGGCCTAGCATTGGGGCGTACTTTGATAGCGATATTAGAGAACTATCAAAAAGTTGATGGTTCCGTAGAATTACCGGAAGTATTACACTCTTACATGAATGGCACAACTGAGATAGTGTCTCATTTCGAGGTCAATTCTTAAGCTACTACGTCTTTTAGACACTGCCTCCTAACCGTTAGAATGAAGGAGTTATGATGCGTATTCTCATCACCAATGATGATGGTATTGAGGCCTCGGGCTTGAAAGTATTGCGAGAAATTGCAGCTGAGCTTAGTGATAATGTTTGGACTGTGGCCCCCGAAACAGATCATTCAGGGGCAGGTCATTCCATGTCATTGCGCAATCCAGTTCGTATGCGAAAAATTGATGAGCAGACATACGCCGTCAACGGAACGCCAACCGACTGTGTCGTCATGGCAGTACGACACGTAATGTTTGATAATCCGCCAGATCTAGTTCTTTCAGGCGTTAATATTGGTCAAAATCTAGCAGAGGATGTTACCTATTCAGGAACCATCGCGGCAGCGTTCGAAGGGACGCTTATGGGAATTCGTTCTATTGCGCTCAGTCAAGCTTTCAATTTTCGAAGTGGGTGTGAGCCATGTTGGGAAACTGCGAAGCATTTTGCTGCTAATTTAGTTAGGCAGCTGCTCGTTCCCAGCTGGCCAGAAAACGTCTTGATGAACATCAACTTTCCAAATTGCCTGCCCGACGATCTAAAAGGCGTGCTCATCACAGAACAAGGTAGGCGAAACCGGTCTGCACTTCCTGTTAAAGAGCTAGAGGATACCTGGGGGCGTCCATATTACTGGCTTGGATTTGCACGCGAAGTATCTAGACCAGAAAAAGATACAGATCTTTGGGCTGTACACAACGGATGCGTATCGATAACGCCATTGTCGGTAGACCTCACTGCCGGTGATACGATCAGAATGTTACAAAAAATCAAGCTTACCCATAAATAAGCACATATATAGGCTAGTTGAGTCATGTTTAAAAAAAGTTCCTTAGAAGAAAAGGCTAAGACTGTGTCAAAAGTTTCTAACACGGCACAGGATAATGTCGATGTCTCAGCTCTGGTCCAGTCCAAACCTAGTTACGAATATCCAATTTTATTCGATAACTCTGGATGGACACATCGGCTATACGATCTTAATCCTTGGGCTAAGGGGCTTTGGCCCGAAACGGTAATTCCTGGTGAGCGTCGTCAGAGTGCAAGTTTTGTACGGACCTCGTTTGCACAGATGAGGCTACAAGCTGTTATGTGTCGTTTGGCTAAAGGTGTGATAATATGGAATGCATGGGCCAGAGCGATGTGGGACTTGCGCTGTGAGCTTGAGAAGTTTCAGTTATGGTACGCAGATGATAATAATTCTCGAGAGATTAAAAACCTTTTTTTACACTTTGCAGCAGTTGAATTTGATGATCTTTGTTTGCCGGGTAGTGTTGATTTTTCTGACTTTCTTTTTCCTGGCTTAGCTTCATTTCGAGGGACATGTTTTGGAAATAAAAACTTATCTCCTGGAGATATAATATTTCGCAGGGCTCAATTTCACGGAGGTGATGCCAGATTTGATGGTGCTCAGTTTAATGCTGGCGAAACGTTGTTCAGTGGTGCCCAATTTCATGGCGGGTGCGCAAGTTTTGTAAGAGCTCAATTCCGCGGTGGCGGAGCTAGTTTTATCAAAGCTCAATTTCATGGAGGTGATGCCTCGTTTCAGTGGTCCGAGTTCCATTTTGGAGATGCATGTTTTCGAGGAGCCGAATTTCATGGAGGTGATGCCAGATTTGATGGCACCCAATTTCGAGGTGGTGTAGCAAGGTTTCGTGAAGCCCAGTTTTGGGGTGGAAGCGGATTGTTTCGAGGTGCTCAGTTCATTGGCGCTGGTGCTACTTTCCGAGAGGCACAGTTCTGTAAGCGAGATGCGTTGTTCAATAAGACACTTTTTAGAAATGGTGAGACTTCTTTTGAATCTACACTATTTCTTTGTAAAATCGTGTCTTTCGAACGAGCACAATTCCTAGATGGTAATGTTCGGTTCTTGAGAACACACTTTAATGGCCAGAGCACCTCATTTAAGGAAACTCTATTCAATGGTAGTGGCGTAGAGTTTGATGATGCCCGATTTAATAATGGAGCTGTAACATTCTGTGATGCCCAATTTTTCGGTGGGAATGCTACGTTTAGCCGAGCACAATTCCATGGTGGCGACGCTTCTTTCAATAACACGCAGTTCCATGGTGGAGATGCTGTGTTTAACGATACTCAATTCCATGGTGGTGACGCCTCCTTTAGTAAAGCGCAGTTTCGTGGCGGCGATGCAGTCTTCCGCAAGGCCGAATTTCACGGCGGCAGCGCTATATTTAACGAAGCCCAATTCTATGGCGGTACCGCTCGTTTTTGTCAAAGCCAATTTCATGGTGGGCTAGCTGATTTTCTAAAGGCCGAGTTTTATGGCGGTCCAGCACGTTTTATCGAGGCTCAGTTTCATGGAGGTTCTGCAAACTTCGATAGCACACGATTCCATCATGAGGGTGGCGCATGGTTTCAAAAAGCCCAATTCTACGGGGGAGACGTTTCCTTTAAATGTGTAAAATTTTATGGACATGCATCATTTAGAAAAGCACGATTTGGTAAAAAAGATGGAGTTGTGCAAGGGGTAGCCGATTTCCAAAATAGTTCCTTTAAACAAGGAGCGGATTACATAGGATCTCAGATCAACTATCCCATCAGCTTTGCAAAGGCTAGCTTTGAGGGATCTGTGAGCTTTGAAGGCAGCAAATCAAATGCTGGCTTTTCACTTAACGAAGTTCAATTTAGGGATGTGCCCGATTTTAATAACTCCGTTTTTCATCGCACACCACGTCTGAACAATTTAAAAGTTCGTCCAACTGTGTTTGGTACAGTATTAAGCTTTCCGTCAAAAGACTACTGGAATAACCGACTATTTATGCGATGGATTAGTAGTGATAGTGATGCACCGGCCAAGTTCCGCGAGCTAAAGCAATTCGCTATCGATACTGGAGACAACCGTAGCACTTTGAATTTTCGTGCTGAAGAGATCCGTTCTTCTCGCTGGGTGACAGATTGGCCTTGGCATCTGCGTTTTTGGTTTGGCTATCTTTACGGTTTGTTATCAAGTTTTGGTCGCTCTATTTTAAGGCCTTTATTTCTTTGGGTATTGCTAACATTAATTTTCTCATCCGTTTATTTGTCAGCACATTTAGATCATTCAGATCATATTGCTCGATATGCTCTCTCAGAGAAAGGAGGTTTGATAACGCAACTTGATTTTACAAGTCGAGCTTGGCGGGATGGTTTGCCATGCACGAAAGGGAAAAACACAACATTTATTGGCCTTCAACCCGAAGTGCGCCAAGGTACTGATGCTTATATAGAAGCCTTTCGCATGTCGCTATATAATGCCTTTGTGGTAGGCAATATGGGTGGAGTAGAGAGTACACGGTTGACTTATGGCTGTCTTTTTGGGCTTGCTCGACCAAGTAATGCAAGTATGACCGCTACTACTTATGTGCCACCAGGAGTTCTATGGGCTATATGCCTTCAGAGAACGTTTAGTGCTGTTCTAATATTCCTTTTTGCAATTGGGTTGCGCAATACTCTGAGATAAGATCTTTTTCGAATAATTTCATTACACTTAAATGCATTTTACTGTTCTATCTAATATATGTTTATAGTTTCTTAACTTTATGGATAGCATATGAGATAACAAGCTTACTCTAAAATTTACCGCTTATTTTAGGCGCAATATAATCTGAGTAAAGTTAGAGCTGTAAAAATATCTAAAGTATAAGTTACACCGTATGCGATTGTATTATGACGTGCCTATAGTAATAATTAAAAAGTATCTTGCATCTACTTCGATAATTATACTAATGGCTTTGTTTAGTTGTGGAAGTACTAGTGCGCAACAGAAGCTATCTAATCCATCAGATACCATCGCTACTCAGCTTACAAAGCTTCTAAAAACTATTACAGAAAGTTCCTTAAAAAAGCCTAAGTACAGCCGATCACGTATTGTGATAGATCTGGAACGTAAAACAAAGTTTGAAATTTTTTCCTTGGTTAATCCAAACCGTGTTGTACTTCAGCTACCGTCCATGCACATACGGTTTCCAGTTATAGAGAGCTCACCAAATTATAAAGCCGATTTTTTGATTACTGATATTAGGAGCGGTCAATCGGGACACAATAAAAGCCGAATAATTATAAATGTGGCGGTACCCGTTATAGTTGAAAATGCTCGTGTGCTACAGGCTAAAAGTGGACGAGGTGCTCAGCTTAGTCTTGACTTAGTTCCTACAATAATACGCAAAAGACATTTAGTGTCAGATGATGAATTAGCGCGCAGTTACAATTTAGGCGGATATGGATTGAAATATCCAATACAACAGCAAGCAAGCATTTCTAGATCTAATAGTCCATCTTCACACAAACACACTATTGTTCTGGATCCTGGCCACGGTGGTTATGATCCTGGTGCGCAAAAGTACGGTGTTCAAGAAAAAAGAGTCGTTCTAGCATTTGCTCTTAAATTACGCGACCAACTGCATGCTACGGGCCGCTATAAAGTACTTATGACGCGAAGTAAAGATGTATTCGTTGAGTTGAGCGAGCGACGTAAATTTGCAGAGCGCCACGGAGCGTCATTGTTTATTTCAGTTCATGCAGATTATGCACGTTCCAGAGCAAGTGGCGCAACAATTTATTCTTTACGTGCAAATGTCGCAAAAGCTTTAAAAAAATCAACTCAAAAAAAAGGGCTTAAGACTGATCTGTTAACAAACAAGGAACGCAAATTACTTCAATCCTCGCGGGTTTCTACGGGTAATGAGGTGTTATACTCCATTCTTGAAGATCTGGCACTTCGTGATGTTGAAGCAACACAGTTTCAAACTAATAAATTTTCTGAGATAGTCGTTCATCATATGGGAACGGCAACAGATATGCGTAAATGGCCCCATCAAAGAGCAGCGTTTAAAGTTCTTAAAACTGCTACGATGCCAGCAGTGTTAATAGAGCTCGCTTACATTTCAAATCTTAAAGACGTTCGACGTTTGAAGTCTGAAGAGTGGAGGAAGAAAGTTTCGAATTCTATCGTGCGTGCAGTCGATGGATATTTTGCTGATGTAAAACGGATACCTATGTAAAACCGTTTTCTTAGCGTAAGTTTAAATTTCAAAATTCTTCGCTCTTTTTGTTCTACTAGTAAATTTTACTAGTTTTGACAAATTAGTAATTGCTAATAAGAAACTGATAATATTAACCATTGAATGAGCAGGCTCAAAACACGAAATATCTTTAAATCACATTTAATTCTATAACGTAAACCACTATTAATTTCGAAATCTAAATGTTTAGATTTTGACCTTCATTTTTTAAATGAGCTTACTCATAAAGGATTTCTTGTAATATGAAGTTCATCGTCTTAGAACTACCTAGGATGAAATTGTATCAGCTATGCAATAGTTTACTTTTCTAGTTTATATGTGTTCCTCTGGTGAATGAGGAAGTTTGAATTGAAGAGATGTAGAAAACACCGTACGTGAAAAAAGCTTTTTAAGCGTAACTAACATTACGTTATAAAGATTTACTGCCGTTACACTTTACATAGTAACATCGTTCATTTGTAATTTTAACAGTTAAGATTATTTGATTTTGGAATTTTTATTTCGGCTTCGAATTTATTCTGAGAGTTTGTATAGACTGGAGAATAAGACACGCTTGATCTCGGAAATATGTTTCTGACCCCCAATATAATATTAGGAATTAATATAATTCTGTTGTTACTATGCCAGAAAAACTAGATAATAATTAGGAGGATTCCATGTTAAAGCGCACCTTAGCGCTGGAGATTGCACGTGTTACAGAGATAGCAGCTATTGCCGCTGCTAAGCTCCGTGGTCGCGGTAACATTAAAGCTGCTGATAAAGCAGCTACTGATGCAATGCGGAGAGAACTCTCTGGCATAGACATCAACGGCACTGTTGTCATTGGTGAGGGTGAAATGGATGAAGCACCAATGCTTTATATTGGTGAGAAGGTTGGAACTGGTTATGGACCACCAGTTGATATTGCAGTTGATCCTTTAGAAGGCACTAAAATTTGCGCTAATGACATGCCCAATGCATTTTCTGTCCTTGCAATATCGGAGCCTGGTGGTCTTTTACATGCACCTGATATTTATATGGAAAAGATAGCTATAGGGCCAGGCTTTCCAGATGGGACTATTGATCTTGATCATACACCCCAGGCCAATATTAAGGCGCTTGCAGATGCTAAAAATGTGCCTATGAATGAGATTACCGCTTGTATTTTAGATAGATCACGCCATGCCAAATTAATTCTGGCAGTTCGCGAGACTGGTGCTTCGGTGAAGTTGATATCTGATGGTGATATTGCTGGTATTATCTGGACAACTGATCCAATACAGACCGATGTGGATATTTATCTGGGTTCTGGCGGCGCACCTGAAGGTGTTCTAGCAGCAGCAGCATTACAATGCATTGGTGGGCAAATGCAAAGTCGTCTTTTACCATCCAATGACGAAGAGTTAAGAAGGTTGAATAAAATGGGAGCGGATGCATCTAAAAAGTATAATGTAGAAGATCTGGCCTGCGGGGACTTAATTTTTTCTGCAACGGGCATTACAAACGGCTCATTGCTTAACGGTGTTCACTTTAGAGGTGATTCCGCGGAGACTGAAACGTTAGTAATGCGATCCAAAACTAGGACAGTGCGAAGGATTAAAACAAAATTTTATGGTATCAATAGCAAGCTTGCTATCTTAGAAAACGAAGCAGATTAGAAGATTTTTCACCCGTTTATTGCTTTAAGAAACATCTAGAGAAAGCTGTCAAATCAATTTCAGGAGCAGTAACTTAGGCTATGATGAGATACATATATGATACTAGGTACCAAGTCAAAAATAACATTATGATTTTAGGTTTAATATTATCTAATTAACTGTGAGAGCAGTTTCTATAAACTTTATATACGACTTCCACTTTCAACAAACTATTTTATTTTTCGGACTCTAAAAAAAACTTTTATAGTTCTACCTTAATGAAGTAAAAATTTTAAATAAAAATTCCATATTTCATTTTTATTCTTATAATTTGCAATTTGTATCATGGTTCTAATTACAAGTTTTACATACGATTATTTTCAATTTTACTAGGTTGGTTGTCGCCTTAAGCTAACTTAGGTCGAGCTGCCGATGAAACTGAAAATGTGGAGCTTATGATTTATTAGAAACGCACTCGATATAAATACTCGCCACATCTCAATTATGGCAAATAAGGACTATAATATAAATGAATGTAAAAAAAGTGCTTCTAATTTAACTAGATTTAAGCATTACATTAGAAAATCTAAGAACGCATGGTGTTGATGCTGTTGAAGAAAACATATGTTTCGTATGCAGTCAACAACTGTGTCCTGTAATTAGAAATCTTACATTTCATTGTTTGATCTTAAAAAATAGCCTCACGTAACATTCAAAGCCAGGGCTGTATCAATTTCATATGTTTTTCATAAGCACTAATGGTGTCACTTTTTTTTATCGTTATGGCGATATCATCAATACCGTTAAGCAAGCAATATTTTCTGTGCGACTCTATCTCGAAAGAATCTATAATTCCGTCTGAAGCTTGAACTGTTTGAGCGTTGAGATCTACTGTAATTCTGCTGTTTTGAGGTTCCATTAGGACGTTGAATAAAGTGTTCACTCGATTCTCTGGAATACGTATTGGAAGAATACCATTTTTAAAAGAGTTATTATAAAAAATATCTGCAAAGGAGGGAGCAATAATTGCTCGAATACCAAAGTCTAACAATGCCCATGGCGCGTGCTCACGACTCGAACCGCAACCGAAATTTTTTCCTGTTACTAGTATTTTAGTTTCTCGATAAGCTGATTTGTTCAAAATAAAGTTTGGAATTTCAACTAAGTTTACATCATACCGCATCTCTGCAAATAAAGCCTTGCCAAGACCAGTACGTTTAATTGTTTTTAAATAGGTCTTAGGAATTATCATATCTGTATCAATATTAATAATGTTTAATGGCGCTGCAATGCTTGTCAGCGATGTAAATTTTTCCATTCTTTACTTTCAATCTAGGTAGAAATTCTCTGAAGGTCGATCGATAAACTAGATGTAAATCTTAAACTACAAAAGTTTACTGAAATTTTTATTAGAATCTCAGATCATTTATGTTCGAAGAAAAATAGAAACACAGAGTATGTTAATAGTTAGATCTAAAAACAACAAAAAATCTGGTCGGGTTATAATTCCTGTCTAGTCTTTAAGTTCTATATAAGTGCATATAGTGAATTTTACTACATGAGTGTTAATATCATAATAGTTTCTAGTGGCAAAAGGGCAGAAAACTGATATCATTAAATTAAAGTCCAGTGGGCGAAACTTCACATTTTAGTATTAGTTTCAATACAACTAAAACAGATACAAATAAAGATATAGTTAGTCAAATCACAAATTCATCTAAGCTAGCACCATTTTCTTACTTTGCCTCAAGCCATTTCGGCTTGCGTCCACGTCCAGTCCAGGTTTCAGAATTATTATCTGGATTAATGTACTTAGGAGCAACTGTTCTCCCTTTGAGTGAAGGGCTCCCGTAAGTAAATAATTCCTCCACTGAAAAACCAGAATCGGAGGCTAACTCTTCAATCTTTTGCTTCAGCTCTATACGCTGTGTATCTTTAGCGGACTCAATAGCTGACTGTACCTTCACTTCTAGTTCGAGCAGGTCTTTCAGTGACATTTTTTCCA
Source organism: Hyphomicrobiaceae bacterium (assembly GCA_013214245.1). Classification (GTDB taxonomy): domain Bacteria; phylum Pseudomonadota; class Alphaproteobacteria; order Rhizobiales; family Hyphomicrobiaceae; genus Tectiglobus; species Tectiglobus profundi. The sequence continues at coordinate 26,046 of JABSQE010000010.1, read as the reverse complement.
GATTGATTTGGCGCACCTTAATAACCTTTCATTAGACCATTCTCAATTAGTTAACTGTCAAGCGTTAATAAAAAGAAGCTAATGCTTAGAATAAAATAACACCAGTACTGAAGCAGACAAAAAACGAGTAATTAAATCTAAGATTAATTTCTATTAAAACAGGGATCACTCATAGTTTTTTTTGGTGTTATTTATTGTGTGTATTACTTTACAATTTAGTGAAATTAATTTTTTATTTCCTTGATTAATAAATATTATATCAAATCAAAGGTAAAACATTTTTATTTTACTTTTTAATCATTCTACGTTACAACGCAAACTTATAATTTGTCAATTCGCAGTGCATATATTTTATCTACATGAATGAAAGAGCTTTATCGTAAAACTAAATTAGTTATATGTTTTTTATCTCGAGGTTACGTGACTGTATGTCTTACTGTAAATCCATAAATCTTTATCTAACTCTCCCAGCAATAGAACTGCGTATTAAATGAAATTACAAAAGCTAAACAGCTCATAAGTGATTAATGAATAGAATGTTAGTTAGTTTATGCCATATTTATTTAGTGACGTAACCTTCACGCTTGTAATAGTAAAATATAAAGTTTTATTCTTAAGAATTATAACGCTTTATCAAATGAATTAATTTATTGCAATTACTGTTAGTTGTTTTAACTCATAAAGCGTAAGAGCAAAGTTTAATTTTGTCGCAATACGAAATTTTTAGTAAGATCGTGCTGAAGTTAGAATTCAAAAGTAAATTCTTGAATCAAACAGATTATTATAGATACAACTCTTATTAATAATTATTATAATAGCTGATTTATAGTAGCTTGTTGTATAAAGCATAAACATAGTAATTATTATTATGCCTTGAGTCCAATTTAATCTTCTAAGATCCATCTTAGTTTCGATCAGAGTACAGATTAATGGGTATGTTTATAAAGTGAGCATGTCCAGCTAAACTAGCTTTATGCGCAAAACATCAAGTGAACAATAAAATTTGGTAAATTTTCTCTATGCGTAATGGTTATAATTACAATAAATCAACTATTCGATCAACCCAAGTGCTAAGAGTACATGATTATTAGTTTCGCGGATATCTACAACTTCGCTCAGTATTTTTCTTAAGTGTACAAGCACTAAATTAAACGCTCATATAGCAAAATGTTACAATAAGGCGCGATATATTACTGTATTTTTATAGCTGATAAGCTTGGCAGGAGTAATAACCTCCAATTCTGGAACGTTAATGAAAACTTTTTAACTGTTGAAATTCTAAACGCAGGGCTGAGAATGTAAGGAAAGAGTAATGGCACGAAAATATTTTGGAACAGACGGCATCCGGGGCCCTGCGAATACCCGCCCTATGACATCAGAAATGGCGCTCAAAGTTGGAATGGCCACTGGCCGAATTTTATCAAACGGCCATATGGATCGTCATCGTGTTGTAATAGGAAAGGATACCCGTCTGTCAGGCTACATGATTGAATCAGCGCTGATGTCAGGTTTTACAGCAGTTGGCTGTGATGTTTTTTTGCTCGGACCAATGCCGACGCCGGCTGTTGCAATGCTGACACGTTCTCTACGCGCAGACATAGGGGTTATGATCTCCGCTTCACATAATCCTTATGAAGATAACGGTATCAAACTTTTTGATAGCGATGGATACAAACTTTCGGATCAGACAGAAATTGAAATTGAGCGCATGATTGATGGACCTTCGTCAGATCTGCTAACCACTGCAGACAATATTGGTCGTGCCACGCGTGTAGAAAGTGCCCAAGAGCGATATATAGAATTTGCAAAGCGAACATTACCTCGTAATCTGCGTCTTGATGGTCTACGTATTGTTATCGATTGCGCTAATGGAGCTGCCTATAGTGTTGCACCTAATGCGTTGTGGGAACTTGGCGCAGAGGTGATTAAAATTGGTGTTGACCCAAACGGACGTAATATTAATTCAAATTGCGGTTCTACCGCACCCGATATGCTAATAAGAAAAGTAAAAGAGGTACGGGCTGATATAGGTATAGCACTTGATGGAGATGCCGATCGCGTAGTTATAATTGATGAACACGGTACTATTGTAAATGGTGATCAACTTATGGCTGTAATTGCAGAAAGCTGGCATGCCCGAGGGCGTTTGGCTGCAGATGGAATCGTTGCAACTGTTATGTCAAACCTAGGTCTTGAGCGATATCTTAAAGACATTGGGCTGAAACTTGAGCGTGCACCGGTTGGTGATCGTTATGTTGTCGAGCACATGCGCAAATATGGTTTTAATATTGGGGGCGAACAGTCTGGACATATTATTTTATCAGATTTTACTACAACAGGAGACGGTTTGATATCAGCTTTGCAAATCTTGGCTGTAGTGGTATCCACCGGTGAACCCGTAAGTAAGGTCTGCCGCCGTTTTGAGCCATTGCCTCAAATACTTGAGAATATACGCTATAAATCAGGAAAACCTCTAGCAGCCATCAACGTAAAAAAGGCTATTGATGCAGGCCAGACCAAACTTGGTAGTTCAGGTCGCCTTGTAATTCGACCGTCCGGTACAGAATTAGTAATTCGCGTAATGGGTGAAGGTGATGATAAGGCACTTGTATTCGATGTGGTGAAAAGCATTGTTACGGCAATAAAAGAGGCGGTGAATAATTAAACTGCTAAAGGCGCTGAAATATGTGGATGTGGATCGTAGCCCTTCAATTTGAAATCTTCATATACAAAGTCAAATATACTTTGCACTCTAGGGTTGAGCTCCATAGTTGCCAATCCCTTTGGTTTTCTCATGAGCTGTTTTTCAGCTTGATCAAGATGATTGAGATAAAGATGTACATCGCCGAGAGTATGAATAAATTCTCCCGGTTTTAAACCTGTGACTTGTGCAATCATCATCGTTAGGAGTGCATAACTCGCAATATTGAATGGTATGCCGAGAAATAGATCAGCAGAGCGTTGATAAAGTTGACAGGACAGCCGGTCTTCTGCAACGTAAAATTGGAAAAGACAATGGCAAGGTGCTAGCATCATTGCTGGTAAGTCAGCAGGGTTCCAAGCGGATACTATCATGCGGCGACTATTAGGTGAGTTTCGAATTAAGTCGATGACCTCAGAAATCTGATCAATGCTCGAACCGTTGGCAGCAGGCCAAGAGCGCCACTGATATCCGTATATTGGGCCTAGATTACCTGTGTTATCAGCCCACTTGTTCCATATAGATACACCATTGGCTGTAAGATATGAGATATTAGTGTCACCTTTTAGAAACCATAAAAGTTCATGTATTACGGATTTAATATGAAGTTTTTTAGTTGTTACCGACGGGAAGCCCTTTTCTAGATCAAACCGCATCTGATGTCCAAAAAGGCTTAGAGTACCAGTACCGGTGCGATCCATTTTACGTGTTCCATGTTCACGAACACGACGCATAATATCTAGATACTGCTGCATTTTTTGAAACCTCCTGAGATGATCTTATATTATTGTGAAATGCATATAATAGAGTTCAACAACAGCTATTAGATATCTAAATAACTGGAAATTTTGAGGTTGAAATGATGTAAACTATAAATAGTAGATTGTTAGTGGCATGAAAAAGAATTGGTATCCACAAGCTCTTTGTTTTCCACAACAGCCAGGATAATATCACCCCTGCTAAAAAAACTTTCACAAGACCAAGCGTTGAGTAACCGCTATGTAGCAAAGTCCATCCCGTAGTTGAAATAAACGTTGCGCCAACAAAGCCTAAGCGAGTTAATGATAAGCGGTTCATGAGGTAGCCACGAAATAACAATTCTTCTGAGATGGGTGAACCTAAGGTAACAATTAAGAGAACTAATATTGTAGGAGAATTTTCTACTAATTTGTAAAATAAGCTTAGATCACTTTGTAGCTGATCAGAAAAAAAAGATGCTGCAAGCGAAAATAGAAAAAAAACTGCTATTGCAGCGGCAACCAAAAGTGCGACTTCTTTGAGTGGTCTGCGTGGCCAACTGAATATAGATTTAAAGTTTACTTCATCAATTGGCACCCAAAACATATGAATAGTTATAAATATGCATACCATAACCTGATAAAAAAAAAAGTAATCCAATTCTGTACAGTGGAGTTATAGCTTGGATCTTCTGCTTCATTGTTCAATTCTAAGAAAGATATTTCTACAGAATAAATCGAAATTATATACGACATGAAAATGACTACCACTACAACGATGCAGGCATCGAAAATCTCAACTAAATCAATAAACACATCACCGAGTGTGGGAAAGAAACTATTTTTTGACTTCAACTCAATCTACCCTTTTATGATTTTTAAAATTTCAAACCACGTTTAATAAAACGGATCTTACATAGCTCCTGGCAAAGAGCATTGAGCCCTAAAACTAGGATGGAACAGTTATTGTTACTGTGAACGACTGACTTTCTGCTTATTATTTGCTAAATCGAGTTTAATATTCAGTTTTCATCATTTTGTTAAGTGTTTTTCTCAAGCTCAAGAAGTAATTCGTCAGGCATTAGAGCAGCAATGTCTTTTGGGTTGGGAACGTGGAACTCTTGAGGCATGTCATTGTCAAGAAGGCCAGCAGCTTTTAGTTCGGCAAGGTCTGGAAGATTAGACAGGCCGTCAAGGTCGAAGTGCTGTAAATTAGAGGTCTGCCGAGCGCACGTTTGCGACTGCGTGGACGTACCCCACCTGTCTCTATAATCACATCAAGATTACCTTTGGAAGTAGACACGCCACGTATGTTTTCAATTTTAGCACGTGTTACGGGTTGATTATAGGCTATAATAGCTAATATCTCCAGTGCTGTATTAGATAACTTACGTTCTTTAGAAGTATTTTTTGCAAGTATCGGGGCTAGATCTGGCGCTGTACGAAACATCCACTTATGTCATAGTCGCACTAAATTTACACCGCATCCCATTAAGTTGCATCAAACGAAATGATTGTCGTTGAGCCAATTCTTTGCTGTTCTTACTATTGGTATTCAAAGACACTTGTTGAGGTGATAGCATGCAAGACTCGAGATACGTTAAACGAGCAGCCATCACGAGATAATTAGCTGCAAGTTCAAGGCGTAATTTATGCGCCTGATACAAGAATTGGAGATATTGCTCGGCTATAGCAAGGACTGAAATGTCGGCTACACTGATTTCTCGCGTACGTGCCATAGCAAGTAACAAATCTAATGGCCCTTCAAAGCCTGCAACATATACTATAAGAGCTTTGTTCTTAGATGCTTCTATGGCGTTTGCAGCAGCTACCGGGAAATTATTCGTACGCGAGTTTTATTCTGGCACTGCATAGACGGGTAGTAAAGTGAATATATTCATAGGGCAATAGCCAATGTTTGGTTATAGAAGAACTGCGAATCACCTAACTATATGTTGTTCTTAAAGCAATGGCTGCATACGTCCCTTATTCTATTTCACAACCTGTTAATATGCTTTAGCACTTTCCCTGATTAAAAGCTTAAGGTTACGATTTACGAAATACAATCTGCAGCTTTAGGCTATTAGAGAGCACAACTACGCACTTTTTGAAGCAACAAAATGTTCAACGAATGATTATGTCTGGACTATTACTTCAGATTTCAACCTAACCTTTTCTAAAAGGTATAAACAGTTATGGATAAGTTCCTGTTGTGACAAATATATAAATTTTTACACATTCCTTACAAAATAAGAGTATTTGATTCTTACTTAACTAAACCGGTTCTGACACTAACTTTTTAGCTTGGGCTAACACTTCAACTCCGCCGTGTTTAGAATTTTCTGCTATGTAGCGCCGAAAAGCTCTTGCGCCAGGCTGGCCATGGTAAAGGCCAAACATATGACGCACTACGTCTCTTAGTCGACCTCCTGTAGAAATATGGAATTTTATGTAATCAAGCATCAATTCGATTATTGTTTCACGTGAGCAAGAAAGACCAGGTTCATCGAAGTATCTCTGATCAACATCAGCCAACATAAATGGTGTTTGGTAGGCCGCTCGGCCAATCATAACGCCGTCGACATGGTTAAGGTGATTTTTAGCAGCATCGTGGTCACGGATTTCACCATTTATTACAATGGTTAGGTCAGGCCTTGCTGCTTTGAGCCGATAAACACGATGGTAATCTATTGCCGGCACATAACGATTTTCTTTCGGACTAAGTCCTTTAAGCCAAGCCTTACGTGCATGAATAATAAAAAGTTTGCAACCTGCCTCAGCGACTACATCGATGAAACGTCTAAAGTCTTCCTCCTCATNCTGGTTGTCGATACCAATGCGACACTTAACGGTTACCGGAATATTAACTGCCGCCTGCATAGCAGAAACACAATCACCAACTAGTTCTGGTTCCGCCATAAGCCGAGCCCCGAAATAACCTGATTGCACACGACTAGAAGGGCAGCCGACGTTTAAGTTGATTTCATCGTACCCTTCGTTCTCTCCTATGTAAGCTGCTTTGGCTAAATTGTCTGGATTAGAACCGCCAATTTGCAACGCGATCGGGTGCTCTTCTTTTGTGAAATCTAGTAGATATGTTCGATCGCCGAAAACAATTGCTTCAGAAGTAAGCATTTCAGAGTAGAGCAATGCACGCTTTGTCAATAAGCGGTGAAAAAATCTACAATGTCGGTCTGTCCAATTCATCATTGGAGCAACTGAGAATTTGTATGGTTGATTATGCATGGATCTTCTTTTTTGACAAATTACATAGGACAAAGCCACAGCTGAACGGTCTAATATGGCTATTTACTACAAATTTATTGGTACAGACAGGAAGATCTCTACTATTTAACTCTTGCTAATGATATTAGATATTGAATGTGTAGTTATTTTTATCATTGTAAATTCATTTCTCAATGCACAATCGGAATTATGATTTAATGTTTGATAACAAGCCTATAAAAGAAAATGCTAATTAGATTGGGTTGAGGTATTTGATCGGCGTAAAAAGGAGTGATTAGCTTGCAGTAACATGTCTGTCTTATATCAAATTGGCAGTATTTGTGTATTCTAGTAGAAAATTATAAAAAGAGTGGCGTTGTTCACATTACTACGCTGTCCAATGCCATAGGATGAGTTGCGCAAGCTAATGGCATACGAGCGAACACAAAGTTATCTAAAGCATGATCTAAGACAACCGAACTAGTTTTTTGATCTTCAATGTTATCTAAAGCTGTAGCGTGTTATAATGTTAGCCTCAGCTGATAAATGCTTGGTCTACCGTCTGAGCTGGGTTGATAAACTTTTCCACGGATATGAAGCTAAGAGTTGCAGTTTCGTGAAGGGCTGCACGCAAAACTAATGCCGTATGAAACTATGCTTAAGAGTTCATTTTATGAATTACCAAATAATTTTTAGAAATAACAAGCTCAGCAGGTCATAAAATAGAGCAGCGAATAGCGTATTAAATCTAATCCGACATTGCCGGCTTAGAGCGATTTCAAATTCGATCTAATTTGCGCCATATCCCCGCAATCTTTTACATAGTTAAAAAACAATTTATTAGCTGAGCTATTCATTAATTTTATTTCAAGAAACGGCTATGTATCCAGCTAAACTACATTCCTGAGTTGCGCTTTCAACATATTTAATTAGTACAAATAACATTAAAATCATTATTCACTAGAATGTGAGCGTGAGATAATTAAATCGTACAGATTACTTATTGATTGTACATACCAACCCACTATAATTCACCGATTGGTGTGAAGACTCCTATACACACTTAAATGGATTTTCTGCCAGTCAGTCTATAAGCCGGGTTCTGTAAAAAAACTAAAGTTTTTACGGCGATCATTCATCTAGGATACCTGTTACCAGGCATCTCTTGCAGCCAACCCAGGTGAAAACTTGAAAACTAGCTATGTGCAAACATTATACACAACACACCTCTATTTGGCCTTGCTCCCGGTGGGGTTTACCTTGCCACCGCCGTTGCCGGCGCGTGCGGTGCGCTCTTACCACACCCTTTCAACCTTGCTGCCACGGAAAAATGTTCCGCTTCGGCGGACTACTTTCTGTGGCACTTTCCCTAAGGTCGCCCTTGGCGGCTGTTAGCCGCCACCGTGTTTTCAAGGAGCCCGGACTTTCCTCTATTAATATCAAACAAATGTCTAATAATAACAGCGATCGCCCAACTGACTGGCTATAAAAAAATACATTGATAAGTTTTTAAGTCAAATAAAAAACTACGTGATTATGTTTGAAAAAAACAGTCTCGATTGACGTGAAGGTGATGATTAAACATTGTTTGTTAAATTTGAATTCAACGGTATAATAAGTCAGGTCAAAATATAAAAATAATTTACATATCAAGCACTTTATTAAACCAACATATGTAGTAAGTATGGCATTGATGATTAATTCATCAATTGATTTTTCTGTGACTAGACACACAATTTTTTATTGGCGCACGTTGTCGTTACTATATCTAAAATTCATGATGTAATCATGAAGTTGGTAATTAATTCACTTTTTTAGAATGTTCGTGTATAAGTTTTTATTGAGGGTGAATATTAAATTATTATTTGCATTCTTTATTTCGAGATTTTCATTTAACAAATAATACTACAAATTTAGATAGCCAATAAAAATTTAAGCAGTGCTCACTAATGCTGCCTAGCTGGACGGCATCCCGGCCCTAACTAATTTTTGGTATTGATTTGTGACTAATAATTCTTAAAGAAAGGACTAGAAGATGTCGATAACTGCTGAGCGTAAGGCCGAAGTCATCAAAAGCAACGCAACTAAAGACGGTGATACCGGTTCTCCTGAGGTGCAGATTGCCATATTGACTGAACGAATTAACAATTTGACTGGCCATTTTAAATCGCATAAAAATGATAATCACTCGAGGCGTGGATTATTAAAAATGGTTAGTTTGCGCAGGAAGCTTCTTGATTACGTAAGATCTAAAGATGATTCTCGCTACCAAAGTATAATAAAAAAACTAGGAATTCGTCGCTGATGCGTTGAGCCAACATGTCTGAATTTTAAGATTTTAGCCTGTTGCAAATGCATTACACGCGCACAGTGTCGACCTAAAAGGTTGACGCTGTGTTTTTGTATTTGGGCTTGATTTAATGAAATTGACGAGGCTTTGTTTATCTCTAGAATAGCAAGCTGCGGTTTACAGGTTCAGAATAAAAAGACGTGCAGATTTACAAGATATATTACGTGCAAATGTCTTGTCCTTGGGATGAAGGCTAACTAATAAACACAAACGAAAGAACATTATGTTTGACATCCATCGTGTAGAAATTGAATGGGGCGGTCGCACACTTAAGCTTGAGATCGGTCGCATGGCTCGTCAGGCAGATGCCGCTGTACTTGCGCAGTACGGTGAAACCAGCGTGCTGGCAACAGTTGTAGCTGCTAAAAGTGTAAATCCAGATGCTGATTTTTTTCCATTGACTGTGAATTATCAGGAAAAAGCTTACGCTGCCGGAAAAATCCCAGGTGGTTTTTTTAAGCGTGAAGGACGTCCAACTGAAAGAGAAACTTTGACATCTCGTTTAATTGATCGTCCTTTAAGGCCGTTGTTCGTAGAAGGTTTTAAAAACGAGACGCAAGTTATAATTAGCGTTCTATCCTACGACAATGAAAATGATCCTGATATATTATCAATGGTTGCTTCTAGCGCTGCACTAACGTTGTCTGGTTTGCCGTTTTTGGGTCCGATAGGAGCTGCTAGGGTCGGAAAAATTGATGGAGAATTCATTCTGAATCCATTGGTTGATGAAATGGCGTCAACTGACTTAGATCTAGTAGTCGCTGGTACTCAAGATGCGGTTATGATGGTGGAATCAGAGGCAAACGAGCTGTCTGAAGTAGAAATGCTAGATGCCGTTATGTTCGGTTACAAGCATTTTCAACCAGTGATAGATTGCATCATTAAACTAGCGGAAACAGCAGCTAAAGAACCTTGGAATATTGAGTTGCCTGATAAAAGCAAATATGTTTGCAAGGTAAGGGATCTGGCAGAAGCTGAACTAAGAAAGGCCTTCTCAATACCAGAAAAACAAATGCGCCAAGATAAAGTTAGTGTTGTGAAGGCTGGAGTTTTTGAGAAATTGATGCCAGATGAAGATGGCTGTTCGGATATCGTACTGCTTAATGAAGTTTTTAAAGAGCTGGAATCAGAGGTGGTTCGAGGTGATATCCTTAAAAACCGCAAGCGTATAGATGGTCGCGATTTGACAACTGTCCGCCCCATTCTCTCTGAGGTGAATGTTTTGCCACGTGCGCATGGTTCTGCATTATTTACGCGCGGTGAAACTCAGGCGTTAGTTGTTGCCACACTAGGAACTGGTGACGATGAGCAATTTGTTGACGGCTTGGATGGCACTCATAGAGAACGTTTTATGCTTCACTATAATTTTCCACCATATTCTGTAGGCGAAACGGGTCGGGTTGGCTCGCCTGGTCGCCGTGAAATTGGTCACGGTAAACTTGCTTGGCGTGCTATGAATCCGTTGTTTCCAAATGTAGAGGACTTTCCATATACAGTTAGAGTGGTCTCGGAAATTAATGAGTCTAATGGCTCGTCCTCTATGGCCAGTGTGTGCGGTGCATCTCTGGCAATGATGGATGCAGGTATCCCGCTTAAGCGTCCCGTAGCCGGGATAGCTATGGGTTTGATTAAAGAGGGAGAGAGTTTTGTTGTTCTATCTGATATCCTCGGAGATGAAGATCATCTGGGTGATATGGATTTTAAAGTAGCTGGTACCATAAAGGGTATCACATCCTTGCAAATGGATATAAAGATTACAGGTATCACTTGTGAAATTATGAGGATTGCTTTAGATCAAGCAAGGTTGGGTCGGCTGCACATTTTAGATGAAATGGCCAAAGCTCTTGAGACTTCTCGAGATGAGATTGGAGATCATGCTCCACGCATTGAGACGATTAATATCCCAACTGACAAAATACGTGAGGTGATTGGATCTGGAGGTTCTGTAATACGATCAATTGTCGAAGAGAGCGGCGCAAAGATTGACATCGAAGACGATGGTACCGTTAAAATCGCCGGCACTAATCGCGAAGTAATCGATGCAGCATTAAAACGTATCAATGAGATTATATGTGAACCTGAAGTAGGATCAATTTACAAGGGTAAGGTTGTTAAGTTGATGGATTTTGGTGCGTTTGTGAATTTCTTCGGACCCAAAGACGGATTAGTACACGTTTCTCAGCTGACTAATGAAGGTCGTCCGAATCATCCAAGTGAAGTCGTTCGAGAAGGCCAAGAAGTTTATGTCAAGCTGTTAGCGATCGAGGATCGTGGCAAAGTGCGTTTGTCAATTAAAGCGGTAGATCAGAAAACAGGACAAGAATTATCTCGTGATGATAGCCTTCAAAATGATCAAGGTAGTAATGGCCGTGAACGTCGTAACAGTCCTCGTCGACGCTAATGAACAAGTTGCAGCTAATCGCAATAGATGTATCATTTATAGATAATGTTATGATTATTGATAGAGCATTGTTAGATTTGCTATCTTGAAAGAATTGTATTTAGGATTATGTGTCGCACTCTTAAAATAAGAGCAATGAAATGTATAGATAAAATTATGTTGCTGTTTATTAAAATAATATTCCTTAGTCCATTAGATATCTTTTGTACAGCATGATCGCAATTAGTTTTGCACTATTGCCGGGATAATGTCCCGGCAATAGTTTAGTTCAGAATGAGGTTCCATATACTTTTATTTACATTCTAATTGCTGTTATGGGTATATTTATGTTTTATAAATCGTATTGGTGGTCATAACATTTATAGTTAGGGCCGATGTTTCAAGGTTAGGGCAATCTCGAATTACTCGAAGGGTACATTGCAGTCATGAAATTATCGTATATATCTCTTAGTCAGATAATTTAGAGCTAAAAATCTTTTGCACACTAGATTGCACAGTTACAAGCTCGCGACAATTCCAAATTGGAATCCTAAATTTAGTGTTACGAATGATCGTAAATAAAATTTTATATGCAATTTAAAATAAAATTGCTGCTTCGCTATTATTTCCCTCATAATATTTTCATTATGCTTTGTCAGAAGTCTTCAGATTGTAAATTAGACTTTTTTTGTACTTGCAGATGATTAAAAAATAAGTTCGATTTACATTACTGGATTATGTATACTTTTTACATGGTCGCTAGCTCTGGTTCCTTAATGTTATTCTTCTTTGTTGACACTAGTAATTTAAATAAAGCCCTCAAGAAGCCATGTAAACGCACTGTAAAGTTTAGTTTTGGGGGCGAGAGTGCTGAAAAAGTTTTGATCGCTGCTTTTGGATGCCTTGCTTGTAATTATTGAAAAATTAACTTCTTTATTAAGAGTCTTTTTGTCGGACCCGATAGACATGATACATAATCAGGTGGTATGTAGTGAATTAAGGTTGGAGGCAACTAGATCCAATCTTAACAGTAAGAGCAGCATATTATGACCAAAGTTTTTCTAGATCCAAGGCCGAAACCGAAGCAGAGTATCTTAGATATCAAGGCCTATGTGCCAGGCAGCCATTATTTAGAATCTTTCGACGCTCCCATCGTTTTATCTGCGAATGAAACACCCCTAGGTCCAAGCCCTAAGGCAAAAGCAGCATTTGTTTCATCCTCTGAAAATCTCGGAAGATATCCAGATGGTTCTTGCCAAATTCTAAAGAGAGCAATTGCAGATGTGCATGGTCTTAATCCTTCTCGTGTGGTATGCGGTGCAGGTTCAGATGAAATTCTTAGCCTAATTGCCCAGTCATATTTGAGTGAAAATGACGAAGCGATTTATACCGAACATGGATTTCTTTTATATAAGATCGTGATACTAGCTGCAGGTGCAACGCCAGTAGCTGCTAAGGAGAGTTACTTTACAGCAAGTATTGAAAACATACTTGCTTGTGTCACAAACCGTACCAAAGTTGTATTTCTAGCTAATCCAAATAATCCGACAGGCACATTCGTATCTATTGAAGATGTTTGTAAGCTGCGCCAGTCTTTGCCTGAAGATGTTCTGCTGGTTCTTGATGCTGCTTATGCCGAATATGTTCACCGTAATGATTACGAAGCTGGAATACAATTGGCTGCGACAACATCTAATACGGTAATGACACGGACGTTCTCAAAAATATATGGCTTAGCAGCATTACGTCTTGGCTGGGCCTATTGTTCTGCTGAAATCGCCGATGTGCTTAATAGGGTGCGAGGACCGTTCAATGTTAGCGCTCCAGCAATAGCAGCAGGCTCCGCTGCAATTGCTGATTTTGAGCATCTCGAGCGCGCAAGGCAGCATAACGATACTTGGCTGGTATGGCTAACGAATGAAATTAGTAAGCTTGGCATAGAGGTAACAAATAGCGTTGGAAATTTTGTCCTTATTCATTTCTCAGAAAGCAGTAATAGCGCGGTGAAAGTTGACGCGTTTCTTAAGGCTAATGGAATTATTTGCCGTAGAGCGGAGGGTTATGGTTTAGCTGGCTCGCTAAGGATAACCATCGGAACGGAGAAAGAAAACAGGCTCCTGATTGAAACTCTTTCAAGATTTACATCTAGTAATGGTAAATAATTATTGCGATGAGCATTAAACAATTCGAAAAACTTGCGTTGATTGGTCTCGGTCTGCTTGGCTCTTCCATTAGCCTTGCGGCTCGTAAAAGCAACTGCGTGCGAATGATATCGGGTGCAGATCATAACACAACAACGCGTGCGACGGCACTTAGCCTGGGATTAGTAGATACTGTTCACGAACACCCAGCGGATGCAGTGGAGGATGCAGACCTAGTAATTTTATGTGTACCGGTTGGTTGCTTTAGAAGTGTTGCAAAATCAATATCTAGTAGGCTCAAGGTGGGAGCTATCGTTAGCGATGTCGGATCGGTTAAATCGTCAGTTGTTATGGATGTAATGCCGCAGCTTCCGGAGGGGATTCATTTTGTGCCTGCCCATCCAATAGCTGGTACAGAACGTTCTGGCCCGGAATCTGGTTTTGCAGCTTTGTTCGATGGGAAATGGTGTATTCTGACACCAACAGACGCTACAGAATCTGCTGCTGTTGCTAGCGTCACAGCTTTTTGGCAGCTTCTTGGCTCTAATGTTCAAGTAATGTCTGCTGCTCATCACGACTTGGTTCTCGCAATTACGTCGCATCTACCTCACCTTATAGCTTATAATATTGTTACAACAGCAGATCATCTTGAACGAATAAGTAACGCCGAAGTTATTAAATATTCCGCTGGCGGTTTTCGAGACTTTACGCGAATTGCCGCGTCCGATCCAACAATGTGGCGTGATATTTTTCTTAAGAATAAAGAGGCTGTTTTAGAAATGCTAGGTCGCTTTACGGAGGATTTGACTGATCTTCAACGTGCAATCCGTTATGGAGACGGAGATAGAATGTTTCAGATTTTTAATAAATCTCGAAAAATTCGCCAGGGCATCATTGCTGCTGGACAAGATGCTGACGTAGCAGATTTTGGTCGTAGTTCTCATCAAAGCTAGCTTTACAGATTTGAGTGTAAATTGATGGTGAAGAGTAACATCGTCAATAATGGATGAAATAAATACTGTTGAAAAAAAAAGCTCGATGGTTTTTCTTTTTATGCTTGCAAGCGATTTATGTCTTACCTCTTTGCAGCCTAAGTTAGTCAATTATACACATATTCACGAATCTCTTGGATCTTCTGGACACAATGTTAATAGGCATTTTGTGTTAGACTGGCGTGAAAACAAATCCATTTTTCATAAGTAGGGCGAAGCAAAGGTTGTTTTGTAATTACACTCGACAAACCAAGAAGGTTTTATAGGGGTAATGTAAATTTTAATGGTCTTTAATTTACTTTTGTGGTAGTAATATCAAGTAATAAAATATTTTTGTGATTTCGCGGGTGTAGCTCAATGGTAGAGCCACAGCCTTCCAAGCTGAAGACGTGGGTTCGATTCCCATCACCCGCTCCAATTAGATATGTATGGAACTTAATATTCTTTCTTTGAACCTATTATTTAACCTTTTTTAAAGTTTGAGAATAGCGGCAATGATTTAGCCTCCCTATAGGCTGCTTGCTTCTACACTATTTAACATTACTTTTTAACTTTTTCATTATACAAAAATTTTTGTATATTTCTTTTAAGAAAGTCTTGGTTAGTAAATTTAGCATTAGTATTAGATTTCTAATAATTCAAAGACGAATTTAGACACAAGCATTCATGAGCTCCATCAGCAAAAAATTGAGCTAGGAATTTTTGCGAATATGCAATCTTCATAGAAGTAATATGTAACTTAGGTGAATTATACTTACCAGGACTTCAGATTATTTATAACATCTAATTACCAATCTAATGAGATGTGAACTTACAAGATAGTTGTTAGGTAGCATTAACTATAGACATTTTATTTGTTAGTATTTAATTTCATAGTATTACGCAGTACGGATTATCTTTTTTGAAGTTTGATTATTAAGTGCTAAATACATCAATTAGCAATTCTCCTCCCATTGAGTTATAAATCGTTTTATAGAAGCGTAACGTGAAAACTCCACCGTAATTGTGTAGCCAATACTCATGTGGGAAAGTCTTATTTTGCATAGTTTTGAAACGGAAAAGACAGAGTCACAGTCGTTTTTAATTCGTACATAGTGCACCGTTGATACTAATTTTCGTGACATTAGGCCTTATAAAGGAAGTAAAACATTTATAGTTTACTAAAACTAGGTTTCGAATAAATTTAAGGAAGGATTATCGCCTCTCATGAATACTACTACTGGACGTGAAAAAATTTTTAATGCGCCTGGCATTGTCGTCGCAGTAATTCTAGTAGTATCTCTAATCCATTCATTACGTGCTGTGGGCGGTCCGTTTGTAGATCAATTTCTTGTAAACTATTTATCACTTTACCCTTATCGGATTGGACCAAACGCAAACGATATTTCCGGAGGTGTTTTTATAGGCCTTACATCTCTGGCTACACACGCATTGCTACATGCCGACTGGATGCATTTACTAACCAATAACGCCTGGTTGATGGTCTTCGGCTCTCTAATCGCACGAAGAACAAGTACATTAGGCTTTAGTTTTCTATTTATTATCTGTACTGTATTTGGTGGGTTGGCTTACATATCAGTAAATGGCTTCGTAAAAGCAGTAGTTGTCGGTATGTCAGGAGCGGTGTCTGGGTTAATGGGAGCTAGTTTTCGTATAATATTTGTTGCTTTCCAGCAGGGAGGCCTCAAGACATTACAGCGTTACCCTCAAGCAATTCCGCGGTTGCCATTAATCAGCGTAATGCAACATCGCAAAACAATGTTAGCTACTTGTTTTTGGATCTTGATGAACTTTTTTTTAGCTTTAGTGGATCCTAATTTACTTGGTAATAGTGGTATAGCCTGGGAAGCACATCTCGGTGGATTTTTAGCAGGATTTCTACTTTTTGGTATAGTTGATCTAGGACGCAGATAGTCATATTTAGCCGAAGACTCATGTGTTGTGAAATTTAATTAGGATAATAACGCCAATTGTATATCCAACTGTATTGTTGCATAAGAAGGCTAGGTGGGATTAATCTCAATACCATGTTACGACTCTTAGCCATTAAATCACCAAGATGGTATATATTACCATTTTTGCGAGATACATCTTGCATGCGTGTGACTCGATCTCGACGTATTGTCTCAAAAGTTGAAAAAATCTTAGAGGTATTGAGTCCTATTTCTGAGATCAAGTGCCCTAGGACATAGCCATCTTCAATAGCCATTGCACCGCCCTGAGCCATAAACGGTAATATAGGATGGGCAGCATCGCCTATTAGAACCATTTGTTTTTCTGACCAGGAGGGTAGAGGTTCTGGGTCAAAAAGAGCCCATTGTTTCCAGTGTTTTGTTTGCTGTAACACAGCTGAGACATCGTGATGAATCGACTTAAAAGTTGTGAGTATTTCTTTTTTATCAATATCTATTCCCCATCCTTGTTCAGGTTGGGGAGCTGGTGTGACTACAACAAGCGCAACATCTAAGTTTCTGCGAATTGGGTACATTACGATGTGCGCATCTGGAGCAAGCCAGACATGCGTTACGCAATGCTGTAATTTCTTAGGTAAATTGTTAAAATTAATAACTGCACGCGCTGCGGTCATTCCTGAATAAGTAAATTTTGACGAGTTAATTTTGAAAGCACTGCGTACTGTCGACCAAATGCCGTCGGCTCCAACCATTATGGGTGTGGAAACAATGTGACCGTCGTTAAGAATAAATTTTAAAGTACTGTCTTGCGACTCTGAATGTTCTTGCTCATGATTTATACTTCTTAATTTACTGCCAAATCTCAAGTCTATTTTTGCATGTGCTTTAGCATGCTGCAGAAGTGCAGATTGGAGATCTGCACGGTGAGCTACGATGTACGGAGCTCCATAACGCCGAACCATCCAACTACCAAGAGGTAATCTAGATATAGTATGATTTGATCTTGCATCAGCTACAATAATGGACTCAGGAGTTATTGCACTAGTGTTTAAAGTATCTAGGATACTTAGTTCTCGAAGAATTCTGGTAGCATTAGGTCCAAGCTGAATGCCAGCTCCTTCTTCTTTGGGTGCTTGTTGCGTTTCTAAGACTGTTGACCGAAGACCACAGTGGGCAAGTGTGATTGCTAAGGTCAATCCCGCAATTCCACCACCTACAATAACTGTGTGATCCAGATGTTCCATATTAGAGTTTGCAATCACAACTTCAAACCAGTTCGTCAAGTTCAGTTACAATGCACCCTTGTGGCTCAGATTTGTTCTCCGTAAGGTATGGATCGTAGATGTAAAGTGTAGAACAATAAGGACAGAGTATTTGTGTGTCTCCACCCATATCTAAAAAAACATGCGGATGATCGTAGGGTGAACGAGCCCCCATACATTTAAACTCCTTTACACCTATTTTAATCTTCTCAACACCTAAATCATTTGCCAGGTGTGGTACAACATGATTTGCCAAATCGTTTTACCTCTGAAATCTATAATGAATTAGAAAAAGTATTAGCCTGTTTCATGATAGCCATTATGACAAAGAAATGATAGTGTGTTTAGATATCTATTAATAAACTTTTTTTGAGGTATACAATTGAGTTATAAAGTCCAAACATTTGATTCTGACGGAGCGATTATCGCATATACAGATCAAGGAGACGGAGATCCTATACTTCTTCTTCATGGCTTTGCATCAAATATCACAACCAACTGGATAGATACTAAATGGATCAGCTATCTTTTGCGTGAGGATCGTCGTGTGATTGCGATGGATCACCGGGGGCATGGACAAAGTCAGAAAATACATGACCCGAAACTCTACAGCGCTGACATTATGGCTCAAGATGCACGTCGTTTGCTCGATTATTTGAATGTTGATTGCTCAGACATTATGGGTTATTCGATGGGTGCACGTGTAGCTGCATTTCTTGCGCTCGCCCATCCTGAAAAGGTACGTAGTGTGATCTTAGGGGGATTAGGTTTTAACATTGTTTGTGATATGCCTAATACTTCTTTAATTGCGGACGCGCTTGAAGCTAGCTCCGTTGACTTGATCAAAAACAATATGGCTCGAACGTTTCGTGTATTTGCCGAACAGACTTGTAGTGATCTTGTAGCACTTGCCGCCTGTATTAGATCTAGCCGTAATTCTATTTCTAAAGAGGACATAGCTCTCATTAATTGTCCTGTTCTTGTCGCAGTTGGAACAAATGACGATATAGCTGGTTCAGCCAGGGATCTTGCAAAACTTATTCCAAATGCCCAATCCTTTGAGATAAAAGGTCGTGATCATATGAAGGCAGTAGGAGATTTTTCGTACAAACAAGCTGTAGTTAATTTCCTTTCGGAGAGATTCTGAGGCGTAGATGCACCTGAAATTGGTTAGGTTTAGTTGTATAGAGTTTGTCAATTGATAACTAAAATTAAAAGCCAGAGGAAGTCAATTTTTGGAATTTTGAAAAAGACACTCGTTGAATTCTCTCTTTGCGCATGAATGGTATATTCAAACTGGAAATAATCACTACTATAAGCGAATTTTAACTTTAAGGCTGTATATTGACTATCAATTGATAGTTGTTAATCACTAGTGGTGTATACTTATTCAGGTGTGACTACTGATTTAAATTAAAAGAAGCAACATAATTACTTTAAAGTAAATTCCAGTTGAATTCGCTCCTACTTTCAAGATTTATAGTAAAATTGTATATATATATATATATATAAGCCTTTTGTGTTAAACTAACTGCATTTGGGCTTAAGGTTTTTATGCTCAAAGTGTTGTTATCTTGAAGTTGCGAAAGTACCGCGATCACCTTGGTAACGGTATATCATGGAGAAAAATTTCGGATATAAAAAGTCTAAAAAGAGTTTTTTTAAAAAATGTAGCTCGTTTCACAAGCTGATCAGTGCATAGAGAAAAAAATCAGGCCACACATTCAAAAAAAAGCCTCAATTTAATCACATTCTCGAAGCCTCGTCACCCTCTTTATTAGAGGTGCTTCCTATGTTGTTCCTAGCACCAAGCTGATAGACCATTGCAAAACTATTAGTAATATCATACTCACAATGAATTTGGGAAGAAGGCTTGTCGATTGTAATATATATATATGCATTTCGGTAGCGAGCATCCCAAAGTCGATGATCTGTTTCCCAAATATTCACATCTAAATCTGCTTTTCCGATAGCTAGGCGTACTTCACTGGTTTGCGCCCAAACTGTTGGATTAATCTTTGCGCTGGCGGAGTGGCGGCAAGCTGCAATGGCATGTTCACGATAGGCATCAATTATTACCTCTTGGAGCGCACTTTGGCGTATATATTCGTGCAAGCAGAATTGAGTTGTGCCTGCTAGAGCACATAAAATTAGAAGTGCTTTCCATATACCCACTTTGCGCATTGTTGTTATTCCTGATAGAAAATTTATGAAAGGATTGGTAATTATGGATCAAGAATTAATAAATAAAGTGAATTTTTGATATACAGGTATTACTCAAGGTAATTTAGTAAGTTCACTTTTTTGGATGCCATTAGCTAGGCGGTTTGCTATTACAATTCTAAATCTTTTGGTCTTAGAGTTCTACATTGAACAAGTTAGGATTGAAGATCATATGGCGAGCCTTATTGGTGTACTCTTTTCGGAAAATCAAAGTCTTAAATTCTAAACTTCTAACCTAAGTTTACTTTAATCTAGCTACAGATAATTTAGCATACATATCTCAAAAAGGGTCGTTCCTCTTAAAAGTATATGTAAGCAGAACTTGTGTGTTGTTCGGATTCTAGAAAGTTCCTGCAAAATTTTCAATTGTTTTAGCAAAGATTTTTGTACTCAAAGTCTTAGTTAGTAATAGAACTTTCCTTTTAAAATTTCTAGCCATAAAAGTTGTGCTATCTTGGTAGAAGCATATTATATGTTTGGCTCTTAGTGCAATTTAGCGCGATGTGTCTGCTAGAGAAGTAGTGATAAACGTTCATGTTTTCAAAACAAGTATTAACTGATTAAACATGGCTTTTATCAATGCTCTACACTATTTAGTATTGCTTAAGCTTTTATGCAGGTCATTTATTTCAATGGTCATTACACAGCACTTAACTTTGGTATGGTAAGCAAGATTAACATACCCCCAAAGAAAGTGTTCTAAACATCTCTGCGCTAATTAAAATTAATTATTATTTTTACGCCTTCATAAATTACATTATTTTGTTATAAATTTTTAGGTTATAAAAAGATTGCTAATTAAAAATCCTGGACATTAGTAATAATATATTCTTGGGATAAAATAGTAATCTGGTTGTCCGCTGGGCTATCTAGATACATGTTAGTAACGACCGTATTAAACTTCGGTGCTTTAATTTTTGTATTATACAATGAATTGACTTTATTAAGTGATCAAGGTTTTGTAGATGTTAGAAATATTCAGAGACGAGCAGAGGACATACTGGCGTCACACAAAATTGAGAGTTTTTTCTAGTTTGTTGCTTTTTTTGGTCCCGGTTTTAATTTTACCGCTCTACATAGAAAGTTTAAATAATTATCAAATTCTAGGCTTTCCCCTGGGCTACCTTGTAGTAGGGCACGGGGTTTGGATTTTCGCTTTCTCTACTATTATTACCTATAACAAACAACAAGATGCTATTGATCACTGGTATTGTGCAAACGAGGATGTATGAATCTGTAATGAATTTTATAATATAGCTTCATAGTTTTTTAATTCTACGTTAATGATCTTCTAGACGGGCAAAAAATGATAGCTTTCTATCGTAAGAAAACGACAAGTCCCTTCTTAGGAATTTACTTCGGCATATTTGCAAGTGCCTTTATATCTTTGTTCTTAACTCTTTTGATTTTTCAACAACTAGGCGTATCAGATGTATTGATTCGTATGTTAGCTTTTGTAGTACCATTAATACTAATTTGCTTAATTGGTGTTGGCTCTTTCACTAGTAAAAGTAGTGAATATTTTGCTGCAGGGCGCGCTGTGTCATCAGTGTACTGTGGTCTCACTTTGGCTTTATCAGGGGTCGGGGGAACTGGCATTGTTATCATACCGGGACTATTGTTTATAAATGGCTTCGATGCATGGTGTCTTCCTCTTGGAATCATAGTAGGTTTTGTAGTAATGGGTACCACGATAGCACCATACTATCGTAAGTATGGCGCTTATACAACTGCTTCGTACTTAGGATGGAGGTTCAAAAGTAAGCTCATTCATGTTTTTTCAGCAATTATAATTTCTGTACCTTTGTTTTTGGTTACATTATCGGAGATAAACATTGCACTCTATGCAACCGAACAACTAATTGGCTTTCCTTCTGAATGTAGTATTATTTTTTTATGTTTAGTGCTCACACTTTGCATTATTTCTGGAGGCATGCGAGCTTTAAGCTCGGTCGGTCCAGCACAAGCAATATCTACGATATTAGCCATCATCATACCCACAGCAATACTTGGAATAATTGAAACTAATTTTCCATTTGCGCAGCTTAGTTTTGGATCGGTATTTCGCTCTATCGAACTAATAGAGGCAACACAACAAATTAATAACTCAGAGATATTCTCTACACTCAATTACGGGTTGGCCGGCCAAGAATTAACTAAAATAAAGGGGTACTTGACCGAACCTTATTCAAGTCTAAGTATTATAACCTTTACTTTGACTACTATTACCGTGATGCTTGGTGTCGCTAGTTCGCCTTGGCTTCTTCTAACTAGTGTTACAACTGGTAGTGTTTATGAGACAAGAAAATCATTCAGTTGGACTGTATTTTTCGTTGGCTTTATTGTTGTAACCTTGTGTGCTCTTGCAATGTTCCTGCGGCAAGATCTGATGTTAGATCTGATTGGAAAATCGGTGTCCGACGTCCCTGCTTGGTTTGAAGTTGTTAAATCTTTAGGATATATATCAGTAAATGCTGATGGTGAAATACTTTCATTATCCAATATTTCGTTTGATCGAGATGGTGTTTTATTAACCTCACCACTCGCCGGGAACATGCCAATAATAGTTTATTATTTAGTTATAACAGGTGTAATTTGCGCATCTTTGGCAGCCGCCGGCATTTCGTGTTGCGCGCTTGCAACTACAATATCAGAAGATATTATTACAAATTTAAATTTGTTTCGGGTATCTTCTTCTGCACGAGTGGTTTCAGCTCGCATTACAACTGTAATAACTATCACGTTAAGTGTATTCGTCGCCACAGTTTTACGAAATGATTCATTTCAACTTTTGTTATGTGCATATTCAATATGCGCAGCAGCTCTATTTCCTGTACTGGTACTTTCAATTTGGTGGAAGAGGATAAACGTATATGCAGTAATGGTCAGCATTACAGTAGGGTTTGGGACATGTATCCTTACCATTTTGACTTCTAGTTTAGCATTATTACCATCGCCAACTCCAATCAATGGACTAATTGGTATTATACCAGCTTTTATCACAGCTATTTTTTTTACGATGCTTAAACCAAAGCATAGCCAATCGACGTTGGCTGCAATTCGTGAGATTCGTATTCCTCGCGGAGAGACTATTTATGATAGAGATCAGAGCAAGGAGCATATAAATATCCAATCATGTTAATATCTGTATATATGCCACAAATTTCTTAAATCTTTTTCCTACATTAATTTGAAAGAATTTACTCCCATATTATAGGAGAAAACTTACAAATATTGGTATTTGTGTCCAGAGTCCTATTTGGAAAATAAGTAAAATTCAAAAGAGCTCTATAGGTATTTGACTTTAAATTAATAAAATATCAAGTAGTACGTGCACCTGTAAATATGCAGGACTCTTATTGACATTAGCTATGTCTCGTCTGATTGCGTGCCCCTGGATATACCTGATAATGTTTAAATGGCTCGTAAGGTTTCTGAGTAGATTGATTGCAACTGATTTGTGAGAGGATATTACTTTCAAATTGACACATGTTTACAATCAATGATGAAAGTACTGGATCATAAGTTCTTAGTTATTTATATAGCACGACGCTGTTTAGTTTTCACAAGCTGAACCTTGATCAGGAAGCTTGCATCCTGATCTGTTGTTTATAATTCTTGCTTTTCAGCAGGAAGAGAAATCACAAAGCAGGCTCCAGCTCCCTTGCCGTCAGTCCCAACGATATCAGGTTCACCACGATTTTCAGCCCAAATCGTTCCCCCATGAGCTTGAATGATCTCATTTGAAATAGATAATCCGATACCAGAATTACTTCCCCTACTGCCATGTTCACTCGGACGATAGGTGTAAAAGCGTGCAAAAATAGTTTTTAATTTATCCTTTTCTATGCCTGGCCCCTCATCACTTACCGTTATAACTACATTTTTTTTGTCACGTTGAACGATTACGTTCACAAGGCCATTTCTTGGAGAAAACGATAAAGCATTATCTATTACGTTCATAAGTACTTGTCCAAGTCGTCCTTCATGTCCTGCTACAACATAAGCATGCGATAAAAAGTTACTGGAAATAGCATAGTGCAGCTCTAAATAAATACCCTGGTCTTGAGCGATATCACGAAGGACATCGCAGACATTTTCAGCTACTGAGGCTATATCGACAGGCTCGGGTGTATGACGTGCTAATTCGGCATCCATGCGTGAAGCGTTTGAAACATCGGTAATTAATTTATTTAAGCGTTTCAGTTCTACTTCGATTTGCTCAACAAGCTCGCTGCGTTGCGCTTCCGTTTTAGCATATGTTAAACTTTCAGCTGTTGATCTAGCAGCAGTCAACGGATTCTTAAGCTCATGAGCAATATCAGCTGCGAACTTTTCACTAGCGTCAATACGCTTAAGAAGTGCATGAGTCATGGTTGTAAAGGAGCGGGCGAGTTGCCCTACTTCGTCTTCCCGGTCCTCAAATTTTGGTAGGTTCTCAGCAGCGTGAATATTACGAGTCACATTTTCTGCGGCTGTAGACAGCTGACGCATTGGGCCTGCAACAGTACGCTTAAGAAGGTAGGATGCAAATATAGCTGCACAAAGTGCAACTAGGGCAAGAGCAAAGATGCCAAAACGTTCTTCAGCGAGAGCTTGGTCGACTTCGCCGGGCGGGGTAGATAATAATAATATCCCTCGTATTTCACCAGCAAGTTGTATTGGAGTTGCCACAGATACAATTTGCTTTCCAGTACGAGTCAAAAAAAGCAGCGCTTCCGTTTTACCTTTTAATGCAATGCGAACTTCAGGATAAAGGTGACCGTTCGCATCTCCAAGCTCACGATATACTTTTAGTTCTGAATCCGCTATGAACCACTGTTTGAGCCTGGTCCAAAAATTTTTAGTCGGAGGATTGTCTATAATTTTTCCGTCCACATCAGCGCTTAGCAGGCCATTGGGCGGTAGCATTCGTTTAGAATCTGCAATCAAATTACCTTTAATGTCATAAACTCTAGCCTGATTATTGCTGTCCTTCAAGAGACGTCTTAAAACTGGGCTTACGCGTTCTGGCCTTAGTGTAAACATAAGATCCGCAAATGGATCCACATCATACAACGTACTACTAAAAAATGCTGCATCTCTTGCATCATGGTGTAATAAACTAGATGCAATAGCACTTGCTATTAGGCGACTTTGTAATTGTAAGCTGTCACGTTTAGTGTCGATAAGCCAAACATTAAATTGGCTTATATATAATACTCCAAAAAAAAGAACTACTAAGCCAAGTAGATTTGATACAACAATTCTGCGCAGTAATGAGCTTGATATGTAACGCCAAAGCATTGTGCAATTTAGCCAATTAAAAGTTACAGATAGATTTTTCAAACGATCTGAAGCATTACTGAGTATTATTATCTTGTGAGATACAAGTAGGTACTGCCTTAAAGCAATTCTAGACTTTAAATGAGTGGTACAGTAAAAAAACGAGCTTCCGTACTGTTATGATGGGTAAGTTTGCGATCAGTCAGGTTGTTAAAAAAAGATTAAGCAGACTCCTTAAATCGATATCCTACTCCGTATAACGTTTCGATTACATCAAATTCATCATCGATTTGTTTGAATTTCTTACGCAACCTCTTGATATGGCTGTCTATAGTCCGGTCGTCAACATATACTTGATCATCGTATGCTGCATCCATTAAAGCATCACGTGTTTTTACAACGCCGGGGCGTGTAGCAAGAGCTTGCAGTATTAAAAATTCAGTTACAGTAAGCGTCGCAGGCTTTCCGTTCCAGTGGCAAGTATGACGTTCAGGGTCGAGACGTAACTTACCACGCTCAAGAATACTAGCTGTCTCTTTTGTTGTACTTGTACCGTCGCGGGCCTGGGCGCGACGAAGTACAGCTTTAACTCGCTCAACAACGAGACGATGAGAAAACGGCTTTGCAATGTAATCATCCGCTCCCATCTTCAAACCGAATAACTCATCAATTTCCTCATCCTTTGAAGTCAAAAATATTACAGGTATGTCAGAATTTTTGCGAACTCGTTTTAAAAGCTCTATACCATCCATACGCGGCATTTTAATGTCAAATATCCCGAGGTCGACCGGATCTCCAGTTAGTGCTTCTAAAGCTTGCGCGCCATCGCAATAGGTACGAACTCTATAGCATTCTGC
>JABSQE010000001.1:9088-21093 GCA_013214245.1 Hyphomicrobiaceae bacterium | reverse complement strand
CATGCGAGGAAAAAATGCCGTTATCATAGGCCGTTCAAATATCGTTGGAAAACCAATGTCAGCTCTGCTTTTACAAGAAGACTGTACAGTAACCATAGCCCACTCAAAAACCGAGGGTCTACAAGCTCTCTGTAAGACAGCAGATATCCTGATAGCGGCTGTTGGCCAGCCAGAAATCGTGCGTGGTGCTTGGATTAAGCCGGGAGCCACGGTAATTGATGTTGGAATCAATCGACTTACCAGGAACAATGGCCAAACACGTCTTGTTGGTGATGTGGCGTTCGAGGAAGCCAAGCGAATTGCACGCGCCATAACACCTGTTCCAGGAGGGGTTGGGCCAATGACTATAGTTTGTTTGCTTGCTAATACAGTAAGCGCAGCAAGTCTTGCAAATAACTTACCCGCACCTGATTGGTTATAATAGCGGTGTGGCTATCAAATAAAAACAAGTTGCTTTATACTTAAAACCTTCAAATGCGGAAGTTGATATTTCAGAATATACATAGGATGATGTGAGTTGGGCGTATTAGAGTTGGTTAAGAAGTGAATAGACCTGATAATATAGCATTAACGACTATGCCTAGTAGGTGATTGATAACATAACCACTAACCAACTCAAATAACGTCTTTGTAAATTTTAGAGTATTGTAAGCATATTTCTTCATTTAACCGGTACATTTAGGCTAAATTAGGGATATGAGATGGTAATGACAATGTAACTTGTTATAGTCGGAGCATATGATGGACATTGACTCTAGGGTCAGCAGAGAAGAAGATATAATTCAGATCTACTTAAGACCCTTAGCTGCTCGGTGGCCAGGTGCCTTAGAACTGCGAGATGATTGTGCTGTCATTACACCTGCACCTGGCCAAGATATAATAGTTAAAACTGATCCAATACGTGCTGGGATTCATTTTTTCACTAACGATAATCCGGATGATATCGCTTGGAAAGCCCTAGCAACGAATGTATCCGATCTGGCAGCTAAGGCTGCTAGACCCTTTGCGTACACTCTCGCACTGTCTTTTCCCAGAATACCTAAACATGATTGGCTCTCAGTATTTGCAAAAGGGCTTGAAAAAGCACAAAGCGCATTTGGATGTATTTTGGTAGGTGGAGATACAGATATAGAGTGTGGTCCACTAAATATATCAGTGACCATGTTTGGAGAAATAGCTAAAGGACAAATGCTCAAGCGTGGTAGAGCAAAACCTGGTGACTCAGTGTTTGTTTCTGGTACTTTAGGTGACTCATCGCTCGGACTGCATTTGCGTAAAAGTAATAACTTCAGAAATATGTTCAGTAATTATGCTGATGCGGCTCTCGAGCGTTATCTAAGGCCAGTACCGCGTCTCGGTCTTCGCTCAGCTCTTCGTGGTTATGCGCGAGCCTCTATGGATATTTCTGACGGTTTGCTGAAAGATCTTCAAAGAATGTGCAGTGTCTCGGGTGTAGGAGCCTCTATTAACGCGAGAGAATTACCACTTAGCACGGCTATGCAGCACGTTGCGAAGTTAGATTTTCGACAGGCTATTTCTTTTATAGCAGGTAGCGATGATTATGAAATATTATGTGCTGTACCACCAGAAGATGATAAAAATTTTATTGCTGCTGCGCACGCCGGATGCGTAGCAGTTACTAAAATTGGAGAGTTTTCATCAGATCCTGTCGTGCGATTGTTAGATGATTCAGGTGCTCACATGAACTGGGGTATGGATAACTTATATTTTTTATGAAATATGTAAGTATGCAACACTCGTCTTTTAGTGATAACAAAAACAGTAGAAGTTTTAATAAATTTAACTGTTAAATTCGACTTAGATAACGAGCGTCTAGTTAAACTAAATGCTATATCAAATATGTTAAGCCTCTATTGTGATTGATTATTCTAAGAGTTGTCATATTTTTTTAGTATTATAACTAACGAATATTGGATTAAGTCTTTAAGTTTTACTAATGCCCTATTATAACGAACAATCGAAGAAGGCAGTTGGTAACATCTGATCTCTCCCTACATGGTTGTAATGGATGGATATGCATACAATACAGTCTAAGCAGACTCAGAGCGCGATCTACAGCGCTCTAGATTTTCTTTTAACATAACCTTAAATTGTGTAAGTTTTACATGATATAAGATCTCAATTGGCTGTTTTATCCTCCTTTATTTCATTGTTTTCAAGATTTATTTCCTGTTTTTCTTTTGCGGTAGTAGCCATGCTGTCCTGATCCGAAAATGTTTTCCCAGTCAATTCAAATCTATCAGACTTACTGATCTTTATTCCGCCTTTTGCAACTA
The DNA here is from genome assembly GCA_013214245.1 of Hyphomicrobiaceae bacterium. Classification (GTDB taxonomy): domain Bacteria; phylum Pseudomonadota; class Alphaproteobacteria; order Rhizobiales; family Hyphomicrobiaceae; genus Tectiglobus; species Tectiglobus profundi. Next base: position 18,796 of record JABSQE010000001.1, on the reverse strand, counting down.
TTACCATAGATGGACGTAAGACGCGATCTTCAATCTGGTATCCGTCTTGAAGTACTTCTAAGATTGTGCCAGCTGGAACTGTCGTATCATCCTGCTCCACTACTGCTTGATGTTTATAAGGATCAAATATTTGATCTTTTGCAGCAATCGGATGAATGCCATGTTTCTCCAGAGATTTTTGCAGTTCCTGGTCAGTAAGTTGGACCCCGTCTAGAAGTGCTTTAAGCGGACCAGATTGTTCTTCTGGATCAGAGGTTTCCGAAGCAGCAGTGATAGCGCGACGCAAGTTATCTGCAATTGCCAACATATCAGATGCGAATTTAGTTACTGCGTATTTAGCGATGTCAGATTTTTCACGCTCAGTGCGCTTGCGAAGATTTTCATTCTCAGCGACTGCTCTTATATATTTATCTCTTTGGTCAGAGAGTTGAGCTTTAATTTCCGAGATTTGAGATTCCGCAGCAATGCCTGGGTCGACGTAGGCTTTTAATTCGTTAACAGTCGCGTCATCCGATCCAGCAGTTGTGAAAGTAGTACTATCGTTACTCTGATCACCATACTCACTCAATTCACATTCTGGTGTTGTTGCAGTATCTTGCATATTATTTCTTTTCTTGTCTTCTGATTTTGTTTCTGGATTCATCAAATTTATTCCCACTTAAATTGGACATTGTGGTCCTGGCAGTATTGTATTTCCCGGATTTAGTAATTTACATGATATAAGAGTGAGTTACAGCCAGCACGTATCACGTATATTGGATATTAGTCGTTAGGCTTTTAAATCAAGTGAGCAGTCGACTAATTAATCGTGCTGTATAATCAACCATAGGTATAACTCTTCCATAGTTTAACCGCTTAGGGCCTATAACTCCAAGAATACCTATTATTTTCTGTTTGCTATCTTGAAAAGGAGCTACAACTAGCGAAGAACCTGATAGTGAAAAAAGATTGTTTTCGGACCCTATGAAGATTTTCACACCTTCTGCTTTCTCCGCTAGGTCTAATAATTGCACCACGTTTTTTTTGTTTTCAAGATCGTCAAATAGTTGACAAATGCGCTCGAGATCATCTACTGCAGTTACCTCTTTTAATAAATTGGCACGACCACGAACAATAAGATTGCGTCGATTATCATCTTGAGATCCAGCCCATTCGGCAAGCCCTACAGAAATGACTTTCTGAGTCAACTCATCTAGTTCAGCAGTTCGTTCAGAGAGCTCCATTCTAATTTTTTCTCTTGCCTCATTTAGGCTTACACCACGGATAACGGCATTTAAAAAATTAGTCGCTTCAACTAGAATTGATGCAGGCATTCCTGCTGGAACTTCTAGTACTCGATTCTCAATGGATTGACCTTCGCTAACTAAGATGACTAAAGCTTTGCCAGGTTCTAGAGCTACAAATTCAATGTGCTTAAGTCTATTGTTCTGTTTTTCTGTCAGCACTAGTCCTGCACAATGAGAAAGGCCGGAAATGAGTTGAGTTGCCTCATTTAATAAATACTCAACGCTCTGATCTGGGCAAGATCCAACCTGGCGTTTGATGTTTGTGCATTCCTCCTTGCTGAGGTTGCCAACTTCTAACATACCATCTACAAACATACGCAAGCCAAGTTCTGTTGGAAGACGCCCTGCTGACGTGTGTGGTGCTGCAATCAAGCCTAGCTGCTCAAGATCCGACATGACATTACGTACAGAAGCTGGGGATAACGCTATTGGTAAATCCTTAGAAAGGTTACGAGAGCCAACAGGATCCCCTGTCTCTAAGTATGATTCTACTATATGCCGTAGAATTGTCTTTGAACGCTCACTTAAGCTTTCGAAATCATTAAAGTGCACTTCCTTTTTCATAATGCGATAATGCCTCTTCGTCGTGCACAACTCACCCATTAGTCGTTGTATGAAATGTGAAGTTGGTCTAAGAGTGACGTTCGCGTTGGAGAACCAAAATATATAACTATATAAATTTATCAACCACCTGATGCTGGAAAAGGCTGCAAACTTACATGTTGATGCATAGGGACAACGTGTTTTACACCATCACAAGGTAAAGAGAGTGTTTCCCAAGTTTCAACCAGAGCATCGCACAGTTCTAGTATCATATGTTCAGTGTGGTGAGGAGTTGGTGTAATACGTAAACGTTCAGTCCCTTTTGGAACGGTAGGATAATTAATAGGTTGGATGTAGATATTGTGCTTTTCTAGCAATCTGTCACTAGCCTTTTTGCATTGTACAGCATCTCCTACAAAGATCGGTATGATGTGAGTATTAGAGGACATTAGCGGTAGTCCTGCCATTACAAGTAGTTTTTTAAGTTTAGCAACGGCTTGTTGTTGGCCTTCTCGTTCGGAAGTAGATATCTTTAGATGACGTATAGAAGCTGTGGCCGCCGCTGCCACAGGGCGAGGGAGTGCTGTTGTGAAAATAAATGATGGTGCGTAGGAGCGTACTGCATCAATTAGCGCAGCACTTCCGGTTATATAACCACCAAGCGTACCAAAAGCCTTCGCTAAAGTTCCCTCAATAACATCGATCCGGTCTAATAGGCCTTCTTGTTCTGCAATGCCGCCACCTCGTGGTCCGTACATGCCAACGGCATGAACTTCATCAATATAAGTTAGAGCGTTATATTCGTCAGCAAGGTCACAAAAATCGGAAATAGGTGAAATGTCTCCGTCCATTGAGTATACGCTTTCGAACGCAATAATTTTCGGACGTCCTAAAGGCACCTCGGAAAGTAGATTTTTTAGATGAGCCACGTCATTATGGCGAAAGATTTTTTTTGGAGCTCCAGAATTACGCATACCATCTATCATAGAGGCGTGGTTCAGCTCATCTGAAAAAATTATGCAATCGGGGAGAACTTTGGATATCGTTGATATGCCAGCAATGTTAGAGACGTAACCAGAAGTAAATACCAGCGCAGATTCTTTACCATGAAGATCGGCTAGCTCGCCTTCTAATTCTATTATTGGCAGGTGAGTGCCTGAGATATTCCGAGTTCCTCCGGCTCCAACTCCAATCCGCTCAGCGGCATCCATCATAGCCTGGACTACGCTTGGATGCTTCCCCATACCGAGATAATCGTTTGAGCACCAAATTACTACTTCACGGCGCGTGTTTCCTTCGTAAAGCCAGGACAACGGAAACGCTGCGCCACGACGTTCGAGATTGGCAAAAACCCGATATCGCCCCTCGGAGTGAAGGGCCTCGATAGCCTTTTGAAAATGATTATCAAACTTGCCCAAAGTACGGCCTTTCCGTTCACAGATACGATTGGCGTCTGTCAAAGCTCATCACAGCCACATTATGACCTGGCTAGGTTGAACGTCGCGAAGCGGTGGATTTTTTATTCCAACCTTTATCTCGACATGAGTTATGCTACCCAACTCGGGATATCGGATCGTTCAAGTATCGCAGAACTCAACTGTATAATGTTATAGCAAAATGCATGTTTGTTATTACTATAACAGCTCGGAGGGCTGTACTGCTTGATCGCAACTTGACGCATGCTGATCATATGTTTGGAGCCTATCAACGGTATATACACACATTTAGTACACAACTCATAGTTTTAAAACATCACTTACGCACACAAAGATCGTTTACAATGTTTGTACACTTATAAAAAACACCAGATACTGACACAAAAGTCAATAATCATAACGCACTTAGAAAACCCTTATGCCTACATGCGAACCTGGAAGAAGTTGCATTAATTTTGACATTTTTATCGAACAATAATATTTCAGCATTGCATACTTACTTATTGAAGTACCTGTGCAAAGCAAGCAATTCAAGAAAATTTCGAATAAGTCAAAATAAATAAACTTGCTTTTGTACGGTTATTTTTTTGTATTAAGCGAATGCCACATAGTCACGGAATTCACATCAGAGAAACTTCAAAAAGCGTTGCAGCTCATTTACATCTTGGCTTTTTGTAGTCTTTAATCATAGCCCTTGATGGTAATTTGGTTTAAGCCATATTATCTAGATATATTATCACGTAACGCGTTTTAGCAATAGCTTTACCAAATGAATAATCTCAACTAGTTGCGATCTAATTAATTACCAAAGAGGTAAAACGTCATGCAATCAAATAAAAATCTTAGTTTTCACCAGACTAGAGCAGAAATATTTTTTCCGATTATTTAGGAATATATATATATCTATACAACAAACTAAGTTCATGTGTTTGAGGAACAAATACGGCTGTATAGCAATGTATTAATCCCTAATCTGCAATTAAACTAAACAGAAGAGCTTCATCAAAAAAACTATTTTTCATATATTTTTATGAAAAATAACTGTCATATACCCATAAATAACAAAGGTTTTAATTACATACATGATGACCGTACCATGGAAGACAGCGTGGATTATTGGTGCTAGTTCGGGAATAGGGAGGCAGCTGTCTTTAGATTTAGCTAAACAAAGTGTCAAAACTGTTGTCAGTGCGCGCTCAAAAAGTGAGCTTGTTGAGCTTAATAATCGTTTTGATACTATTACACCAGTTCCTGTAGATGTTAGTGAAGCAATAGCGGTATCAGAGGCTTATAAAAAGATAAGAATGATTTTGGGTCCTATTGACCTTGTGGTCTTCTGTGCTGCGGTTTGGCATCCTATGAATGCTGAAGATTTTGATTTAGTAAAAGCAAAACAGAGTTTTGATATAAACGTGGGTGGTGTGCATAATATGCTTGGTGCAATAATGCCTAGCTTTATAGAACGTAAAGAGGGACAAATTGCAATTATAGCCTCGGTAGCAGGTTATAGAGGCCTTCCTAAATCTGCTGTTTATGGATCAACAAAAGCCGCATTGATAAGCTTGGCTGAAAGTCTTTATCTGGACCTTAAAAAGAAGGGTATTACCATTAGCGTAGTTAATCCTGGATTTGTTGAAACAGCAATGACAAAAAAAAATGATTTTCCAATGCCGTTCATCATGAAACCAGAAATGGCATCAAAACGTATAATTACAGGTTTGTGCAAGCGCCACTTTGAAATTGCATTTCCATTGCGCTTAGTTTATCTTCTTAAGCTAGCTCGTATCCTGCCTTACCATCTCTACTTTTGGTGTATCACTAATTTTATTCTAAAGAGCTTTAAAAGTTAGATCATCAATGAAAATGCTTCTGCCTACATCCTAGTATAAACAGCAATCTTAGTAACCTCTTCTTGAATAATATCAAGACTTGAACAGGCATACCCAATTCGCTTTAAAATTCTTCTTTGCGGCGTACCAACCGCTTCTGTCTGACTTGGTTTTTCATTTCTCTAAATAATTCTTGGTAGAAAATAGTCTTTCACATGTCACGATTGGAAATGTGTATATACCCGATAGAAGTATAAAGAATTAGTTTAGGTCTTAGAAAAAATGAAGTCGCTAATCTTAGGCGCGCAACATTAAGTCTCGTATCTGTAATCTTGAAACTTTGCTTGGTATAAATTCCTCATTTTGTTAAGTTCCTTAATTTTTACTGTTGCTAGCTTTGCTGAATTAACGTTTTCATTACAGCGCGCATCTTAAAATATACTCTCGTAAATCATATTCCGCATAGCCGACAACTATTTAGTATTCTTGTGCGCTGGCAGAGATATAGTATGATTATTAAACTGTTCTGCTCTAAAGAGTGACTGCACCATCATAAAAAAAGCTTTTGTGCCTAAGTTTTTGATTTAAATTTGTGTGGTGTCAGCATTAATTAATGCGCTTACTTTTATGAAAGTTTTTTTCAAGATTAAATTGTAGAGAATAGTTTAAACACGCATTGGTATTGTGCTAGAAACCAGTTATAAAGTATACATATTTGCGTAAGTGTCTATAAGTGTCCTAGTATTATGTGTTTGGCACGCAGTATGCCGTTTGTAAAAAAGTACTAACTCATTAGGTCTATAGAGCTCCATGCTTATATCTCGGCCCATCTATTTGCGTAACACTCAGCACTCCGTAAAACGAGAGCCGCATAAGAGACGCAGAAGTAAAAAAATCATCGTTGGTGTTATCGCCTTTTTATTATCACTAGGTTTCTTCGTTGGCGTAAGCGGCGTGGTGATTGCGAGCTACTTTATCTGGAAAGCATCGCAAGACCTTCCTAGTCACGAAAACTTAGCAAAATACGAACCTCCAGTTATGACGCGTATACATGCTAATAATGGCTCTTTAATTGCTGAATATGCCAAAGAGCGGCGAATTTTTACGCCTATTAATAGCGTTCCGCAGTTGGTTGTCGGAGCTTTTCTCTCTGCTGAAGACAAAAATTTTTTTTCACATACTGGACTTGATTATCGTGGAATTATAATCGCCCTCTACAAACATCTTATCATGCGCCAGAGACTTGTTGGCGCTTCCACCATAACGCAACAAGTTGCGAAAAATTTTTTACTTTCTAATGAGCGTTCTTTTCGACGGAAGCTTAAAGAAGCAATACTTGCGTTACGCATTGAACAAACTTTCAAAAAAGAAAAAATTCTTGAACTTTACCTTAACGAAATATATTTGGGGAACGGATCATACGGCATCGCGGCTGCTGCGCTCAATTACTTTAACAAGGAACTCAAAGATCTTACAATTGAGGAGGCCGCTTACTTAGCTGTTCTTCCAAAGGCACCCAGCAAATATCATCCAATTCGACATAAAAAACGCGCTACTGCTCGCAGGAATTGGATTTTAGGAGAGATGGCAGAAAATGGCCATATCACCTTTAAAAAGGCTGAAGAGGCCCGTCAAAAGTCAATTGTTGTAAATTTCAGGCCCTTTGGCACACACAATTTTACAGCGGAATATTTTTCCGAGCAAGTGAGACGTACAATGTTGAAAACTAAACTTGCTACTGAGGATGGTGATGTTTTGATTGATCGAGATAAGCTCTACGGTGGTGGTTTGTCTGTCCGCACAACTCTGGATCCTTATCTACAACAACATGCGCGCAAAGCACTATTAGACGGACTTATTAAGTTTGACCGTTCAAAAGGTTGGCGGGGTGCAGTTAAACGTATTGACGCTACCCTCGATTGGGGGGAAGAGCTCGCGAAAAGTGCAATGCCTGCGGACTTTGCACCCTGGAGGCTTGGAGTGGTTATACGTGTCTATCCAAAAAAAATTACTGTCGGCTTGCGTCCTGATATAAATCAAGATCGTCTAGCTTTAAAAACACGTAATACCGTGGAAATACAGCTCGCAGACATGCTTTGGGCTGGTAAATTTAACGGAACAGACAAGCCAAAAGGAGAGCCACCTAGAAAAACTTCTGAAATTGTATCTGTAGGTGATGTTATTTATTTAGCACCAAAAAAGAAGGGTAAGCGCACAGTGGCATGGCAGCTTATGCAAATCCCCGAAGTAGGTGGAGGTATGGCTGTAATGGACCCTCATACAGGGCGTGTGTTGGCGGTTGTAGGTGGTTTTTCATTTTCTATCAGTCAGTTCGATCGTTCGGTTCAAGCTAGAAGACAGCCTGGCTCGGCTTTCAAGCCACTTGTTTATGCAGCAGCAATTGATAATGGATACAAATCTACCAGTATAGTTCTCGATGCACCTATTGAAGTTGATCAAGGTCCTGATAAGGATGTGTGGCGTCCAGAAAATTACGATAAGAACCAGTCATACGGTCCCTCAACTCTTCGACTTGGTATTGAAAAATCACGCAATCAAATGACAGTACGCTTGGCACAAGATATAGGTATGCCGCTTATCAAAGAATATGCAATTAATAAATTTGGTGTCTATGCAAATTTGCTGCCTGTTCTCTCTATGTCGCTGGGAGCTGGTGAGACCACACTCATGCGAATGGTTGCAGCGTATGCTATTTTGGCAAATGGAGGGCGAAAGGTTGAACCAACTTTAATTGATCGAATTCAAGATCGTTGGGGGCGAACAGTGTGGCGGCATGATAAACGTAAGTGCGCTAAATGCGATGCCTTAGTCTGGCAAAATCAACCAGAGCCAGATGTTTTAGATGATCGAGTGCAGATAATTGATCCACATACGGCGTATCAGATTACATCTATGCTTCAAGGCGTTGTTGAAAGAGGAACGGCAAGTAAAATTCGAACTATTATTAAGAACATGCCTTTGGCCGGAAAAACTGGGACTACGAATGACTCGAAGGATATTTGGTTTGTTGGTTATTCACCGAACCTGGTAGCTGGCGTATATGTTGGATATGATGCACCGAAACCCATGGGAAAGTTTGCAACTGGTGGGCAAATTGCAGCTCCTATCTTCGCAAACTTTATGAAGATGGCTTTAGCAGGAAAGCAACCGGCACCATTTAACATCCCACCAGGAATCAAATTAATAATGGTTGATCGAATGACAGGTCTACGAGCTGTGTCAGGAAAAACAGATACAATAGAGGAAGCTTTTAAGTCAAATGAAGAGCCAGATGAACCGAATTCATTTCTAGGTTATCAAAGCGCTGACGGTGTTTATGGAAGCGTGCAGCAAAACGTTAGTTCTGGCCGAGGTAATGTTTATTGATAGTTATTTAGTCTATGTAATAAATCTCGGCTCAAGGTTGTCGTGACCAGTGCGAACGATGAAAGTGAATAGATCATAAATGATAATTTGGCCTCTACTTCAAAAGAACCTGAGAGCCTTTATTTAGTGCTGATTTGTGGTTATTCAATTAAATGTGAATTTGAATATTAGTTCAAGAATTCGATATAGCAGAGCGCTTAAGGCGTAACGCGATTAGCTACCCGAAATATGTAAGAAAGTAATAGACTTTTTTTGCCGTATCGGCGGTTTACTGTTAGTCCCCACTAATAAATTTTATCCAGTGATTAAATACTACTTGCCCTAAGTATTACAAGGGCACTACCCATAACGATTTATCTAAAAATAGAAAAGTCTTTTATATCAGTCGGTGATTTACACAAGGTCTTATTTAATTGATATACCCAGACTACTTATCAATATTTATCTACAGTGTTAATGTCTGGTTGCTTGAATGTTGAGTTATAGATATGAATTATTTTAAATAATAAAGCTCTACTAGCCTAATATTCCATAAACTTTATGCATTATGAGATAAATGCGATGGTATCAGCTAAGTTTCTTCCATTTGACCCGGACACTTTAAAAAAAAAAGATAGAATTACAAAAAAACTTACTGAAATATTGGGGGTTGATTCTGTCATTACAGATTATGATGGTAGAAGAGCCTATGAGATGGATGCTTTGGTTACTCACTCACAAACACCTCTTGCGGTAGTGTTGCCGAGTACAATCCAGCAAGTTTGCATTTTGATGCGGTTTTGTAGTAAAGAACGCCTGAAAGTTTTTCCACGTGGTGCAGGCACTTCTCTTTGCGGTGGTGCTTTGCCTACAGAGGATGGCATCGTCGTTTGTATCTCTAGAATGAACAAAGTTTTAGAGATTGATTGCCCAAATCGCTTTATGCGAGTTGAAGCCGGTATTACTAATTATGCAATTTCAGAGGCTGTTGCCGCAGAGGGATATTTTTTTGCACCTGATCCATCAAGCCAGCTTGCCTGTACCATTGCCGGTAATATTGCAACTAACTCGAGCGGTGTACGATGTTTGAAATATGGTACAACACTCAACAATGTACTGGGCTTAAAAATAGTTACTATTGAAGGTAAAATTTTAAATATTGGTGGAGCGTATCATGATCCAATTGGATCATGATACGCTCCACCAATATTTAAAATTTTACCTTCAATAGTAACTATTTTTAAGCCC
>JABSQE010000001.1:0-8988 GCA_013214245.1 Hyphomicrobiaceae bacterium | reverse complement strand
GATCATGACTGACTCGTCATCAGACTGACTGTTTTTCTCTTCAAACATTTGCATTTCTTCTTCAATGATTTTCATCTGTTCAGCAGCCCATTTTTCATCATGTTTTGACCAATTTCCGTGGTCTTTAATGGCAGCAGGCTTGACATGTGCAACATGCTTGGCCTCTTCGAATGCTACATCACCAACAAGACTTGTTTGACCATTCTTTTTGGTAAGCCGATTGATGCCAACATCAATTATAGTGGCTCCCGGTTTGATCCAAGAGCCACGGACAATTTCCGGTTGACCGACTGCCGCTACCAAAATATCTGCTGTCTTACAGATAGCTTGTAAAGCTTCACTTTTTGAGTGGGCAATGGTTACTGTACAGTCTTCCTGTAAAAGCAAAGCTGACATTGGTTTTCCAACTATATTTGAACGACCTATAATAACTGCATTTTTTCCTCGCATGTCTGGCAAGCTTTGCTTAAGCATCGTAATACAGCCCAAGGGTGTGCAAGGAATAAAACCTTCATTTCTCCGCCCTGTATTCAAATAACCAACATTAAGTGGATGAAATCCATCGACGTCTTTATTCGGATCAATAAAGCGCTGGATATTATCACTATTGATTTGTTTGGGCAGTGGCAGCTGCACTAGTATGCCGTGAACATTAGCATCACGGTTTAAATCATTAATCACAGAAATTAATTCAAGTTCGCTGATGCCCTCTGGTAACTTAAAATCAATTGGCTTGATACCAGCTTTAATCGCTTGTTTTGATTTATTTCTTACATAAATTTGGCTTGCCGAATCTTCGCCTACTAGAATAACAGCCAAACAGCATGTTATGCCGTGATCAACCTCTAAACAATGAGCCTTTTTTGTAACCGCAGCATTCAGTTCAGCAGCAAGAATCTTACCATTTATCATTATCGCGCTCATTATCACTCCCGTTTATTTTAATTCCTGAGCGAGATGTAAGACATAATTTGTAATATATATTCCGCTCATTCACGTTCTTCTATTTCATATTTCTTAAACGCTGCTCTTTATGCAGTTAAAAAAATTCTAAAAAAACGCTGCTTAAAACTTTTTGAACTATCGCGAATCTAGTTTAATGATATAGGTATGATACTTCTTTATTCTGCTTGGTGTAAATTCTAAAAATTAAAATATAAAATTATGGCTCATGCTTTGAATTTATTTTTATACTACTTTAACTCGCACAATTGCATTTAAGGTTTAGAGATCAGATATGGCTACCCCAATAGTCGGTGTTATCAGTAATTCACATCTCCTTGAAGGATGTACAAAAGTACAATTTACAGTCGAACATAATCTAAACGCAATTATCAACTTTTGCGAGGCGTTACCATTGATCGTACCATCAAACCTGTCTAAAAATGACATAAACACTGTGATTGATGCAGTTGATGGTATTTTATTGACCGGTAGCCGTGCCAACGTACATCCTACCCATTACGGTGTTACACCTGACCCAGCTTACGAGCCTTATGACGAGAATCGCGATACCGTTGCTTTAGCTCTTGCTTTGGCTTGCATTGAACGCCAAGTGCCGATCTTTGGCATCTGCCGAGGTTTACAGGAGATAAATGTTGCTTTCGGGGGTACTCTACATCCAGAAGTAAGCGACCTTCCTGGACGACTCAACCATCGCGCTCCACGGTTGGATAATGGTAAAATGCATCCTGATCCTAAAGTTATTTTTGGTGACCGTCATGATGTAATATTAACACCAGGAGGGCTCTTTACTAAAATTGTTAATAAGAGAAAAATACGAGTAAATTCATTACACTGTCAAGCCATTAACAAACTTGGTAATCGGATAATAGTGGAAGGTATTGCTGAAGATGGAACAATTGAAGCAATTTCTATAGCAGGTTCATCTGCACTTAGTATTGGGATACAATGGCATGCCGAATATAATCCTCAAATAAATCCTATCAATAGTAGTTTATTTAAAGCTTTCGGTAGGTCCATTGAGGAACGGTTTCGAAAGAAAAATAATTTATAATTCAGTCTTTGATAAGTTACAAAAAATTATAATTAAGCAAAACTACCTTAGTTGATGAGCAAAATTCTCGAAAAATAAAGATCTGCGAAATTGTACGGGTAAGTGAGTAAAGTTTATACAAAGTGTTAGCTCATATGCTTTGCTTAAAATACGAAAAAGATGCGTTTATTAGAAGCTAAATTTTGCTTCTAATACCTCCGAAATCTGTAGAGAACGATTTGATATACATATTCAGGCATACCATTAGATTTTGATACTATACTTCTCTGCTTCAATCCAGCCACATACAAATGCTCTAAGAATATCAAGGAAATATTCATATGACAGAGCAGCACGCCGATTCCCTTTGGCGCGAATTTCCATGAACATTGTTGGATTTTGAAGAGCGATTTGCAACCGAAGAGGCCTACCGTAATTATCTTGCAAAAAGCCGCTGGCCGGATGGTGCGCGTTGCACCCGTTACGGTCGCGATCATGTCTGGGCGGAGCGCAATGGACGGCTTTTTCAATCTTCCAAATGCGGTCATAAGGCAAGCCTGATTTCTGACACGCTTTTCCATGGCACACTCAAACCGCTCAAACTTGGATTCCGTGCAATCTGGGAAATTTACATACACCTCCAGGGCATTTCAGCGTTTTATTCGCAGCGGGTTTTGGGGTTCGGTTCCTATGATACGGCATGGGCGTGGGCCCACCGTATTCGCCGTACCCTGGTTCGAGAAGATCGTGAGCCTTTAGAGGACATCATCCAACTCGATGAGACCTTTGTCGGCGGTAAAACCTAAGATAAATCAATTGTTTTGGTGGCTGCTGAAGAAGGTGGACGGATTCGCCTCATGCAGGCATCAGGCAACCATGAAGTCTGCAAGGCATTGGTCGACTTGTTGCACAATACCTCGAAAACATGATCACCAAGCCGCAGCTGACGCTGCGCCAACTAATCCAAAACAAATACCCGTGCCCCGCATTCGAAGGAATTGCTTATTGAACTATATTAAACCGTAAAGGTATATTATGTTGTTAAGTCCTTTTGGGTCTAACAGTAGAATTTAAATGCCTATTTAGTATAGCAGCTAGATCAACTTATAATTTAAGATACAAAATTTAAAACTATATATGTTATAAAACATAAGAGTTAACTAATACACTTAAAAAAACTTACATATTTAGATGTGGTTTGTTATGCCAAATAACAAAAACATAAGCTAAAGATAAATCTTAAATGTAAGCATAATCACAAATTTAGAGTGTTTCATATTTATTATTAAATTACATAACATTAACGTTGTTCTTTGATGGAACCTAACTTTGAATTATAGCGAACTTCCATACTTCAACGATACTATGGTTGACTGTCACCCCCCCGGGGGATATTGCTTTAAATAGGGAATGTATCGTCGAACTGAATGTGTTTGAAAGTTGGTAGTTTACGCTAGTGATATACTAACTTTTGCATTAGCTGACCACTTTGACAACCGCTGAACTGATTCACCTCCTTTTTAGCTTGACGGTTAGGTTTATTCAGCTGGTGCTTGGTAGTACCATTACATTAGAGATGCTGTTTCCTCAATTTAAGCTGGAGAAAATAGCAGAGCTAGTTAGAATTGCGAGGATTAATGTTCGAAACGTTATCGGGGCGACTTTCTGGAATTTTGGATACTCTTACCCGTCGCGGATCACTTAGTGAAAATGACGTTACGACCGCAATGCGGGAGATACGGCGGGCGTTGCTAGAAGCAGATGTTGCCCTTGAGGTTGTTCGCCAGTTTGTTGAAGTAATCAAGGAAAAAGCTGTAGGTTCTAGTGTCATAAAATCCGTTACGCCAGGACAGATGGTCATTAAAATTGTTCATGACGAATTAGTGCAAGTTCTAGGCTCAGAGTCTCAATCAATCGATCTTTCATACTCACCGCCAGTGCCTATCCTGATGGTCGGATTGCAAGGCTCTGGTAAAACTACGAGCACTGCAAAAATTGCCAAGCGATTGACAGATCGAGACAAGAAAAAAGTTCTTATGGTCTCTTTAGACACTCAACGGCCCGCTGCCCAGGAACAACTTAAAGTACTTGGCGAACAGATTAACATTGCAACTTTACCTGTTATATCTGGACAAACTCCAATACAGATTGCCAAACGTGCAATGGATACTGCAAAGCTTGGAAGTTTCGATATCGCTATAATCGATACAGCAGGTCGTATGACTGTAGATAATGATTTGATGCAAGAAATTGTTGAAATAAAATCTTGCATCAAACCTAAAGAAACTTTGCTTGTTGCTGACAGTTTGACGGGTCAGGATGCTGTAAATACTGCGAAATCTTTCGAATCTCATATCGGCATAACTGGTATTATGTTAACCCGGATAGACGGGGATGGGCGAGGTGGTGCTGCACTTTCCATGCGTGCTATAACTGACAGGCCAATCAAACTTTTAGGTACAGGTGAAAAATGGGATGATATTGAAGACTTTCACCCCAAGCGCATGGCTAGTCGAATTCTAGGCATGGGCGACGTAGTTTCTCTCGTTGAGCGTGCTTCTGAGACTATAGATGCTTTGGAAGCTAAAAAAATTGCAACTAAAATCAAAAAGGGCATTTTTGATCTCAATGATCTCGCCGGACAACTCAAACAAATGCAACAATTGGGAGGTATGACCGGCGTGCTCGGCATGATGCCAGGTATCAGCAAAATCAAAAGTCAGATCGCAGATGCTAACCTAGATGATAATTTGTTGAAGCGTCAGCATGCTATAATTTCCTCTATGACTAAAGAAGAACGCGTCAACTCAAAAATAATTAATGGAAAGCGTCGTCGAAGAATTGCGCTCGGGTCCGGGACCAAAGTCCAGGATGTAAACAAGCTTCTTAAAACGCATCGTCAAATGGCAGATATGATGAAGAAGATGGGTAAAGACAAAAGCATGCTTGGACAAATGGTAGATAAGCTTGGACTTAATAGCTCTCCAATTCCGACTAATACTTCGAGCACGCATTCGGGTATCCTTTCCGGAATTGCAAAGGCGGAAAATTCTTTATCGGTGAAAACGCTTAGTGGCTTGCCTAGTCATGGAGGTAAGGAAAAACATTCTTCTAACATTGGGTATGGCAAATTACCGGGCCTTGGGGGCGCATCTTTAAAGAGTTCTACATCCGGTTACAAGGACTTGTTTTCCAGATTTTCTAATAATATTAAAAAAAAAGGTAATTAGTACATATTATAAAACATTTATGCTAATGTATACTTTTACAACAAAGATAACTAGAACTGGAGTGAATAAGAAGATGTCAATAGTAAAGCTTCGTCTTACCCGTGCGGGATCTAAGAAACGTCCGTACTATCACATAGTTGCCGCTCCTAACACTTCGCCTAGAGATGGGCGTTACATTGAGCGTATAGGCAGTTACAATCCCATGATTGCAAAAGATCATCCTGATCGTGTAAAATTGAAGGAAGAACGATGTAAACACTGGTTGTCGACAGGTGCTCAACCTACCGACCGTGTATCCCGCTTCTTCGAAGCTGTAGGCCTTCTTGTCGCCAAGAATCGCAACAATCCAAAGAAAGCTCTTCCAGGCAAGAGACGTCAAGAGCGTGAGGCTGCGGCTACCTAGAACGCCTAGTGTGTTGTATTCCCAAATTGTGAGGGTTTATAGCTATTGGGTGGGAGCCAAGGACAATACTGTAAGTGTTTGCGCCTTAATTGAAATTATAGACAAAAGTTTTTTTAATTAAAGTCCATCCATACCATAATTTAGTTTGGTAATGTGAATGGCTAATTAAAAGAGTATCGTATGGTTTGAGTTGCTCATGTCTCATTTTATGTGGCTCGCATATTTTAGATAACTTTAAGGAAAAACACAGGTCATGACATTACAGGTCAGGTTCAAAAACATATGTTTAGCCCGCCCAGTATGCACATTAACCAAGTTTAATCTAATTAACACAAAATCAAACACGGTACTAAAAAAAGTCTGTTGTCATCCACCCAATATAGAAAATCTTTTCAGTTGATAGGATAGTTAGAAACTGTGGTTCAGCTAGAAAGTCTAGGATTATAATTCGTTCATATCCTTTGCTTTGCTAAGCAACTCATTCGGTATTAGCTTTACTGGTTTCTAGTTAAAAACAGTTATAAGGATCTTGCTACATTCAATATATACAAGTCCTGTGTCTACGATAGGATGCAACTTATTGTTTAACCAACATTAAGTAATGATAGTGTAATATTTTAGATTAAAGAAATTCAAGAGTTTGATTGTTGTACTCTTACCTTTAGTGCTGCAGTTACATGCGAGAGGAAATTGGGTCAACTATCTCTTAGTAAATTATTAGCATCATTAATGGTCTTGCCTTTTATATACATTGATTACATCGAAGCCCAGAAAAACATGAACTCATTCAATTACTTGAATATTCACCATTGCTTCCTCTAAATAGGATAGAAACATTGTTGGGCTAAATTCAGCCTTTGCTTTACATTGTAAAGCATGAGCATATTTCCAATATTCTTCTCTCTTAAATATAGATGACTACATGAAAAAAATTAAAGTACGTTACTGCTTAGAAAAGTTTTTGAATGCATGCTTATGACTGAAAATATAACTCAAAATAAGCAAAAAGATTAGGCATACAAAACATATTACGTTGTGAAAACTTATAAAGTTTATGTCAGTTTGACTAGTGCAAAGCTACAGGTTGGCATTACGTGTATATCATTAAATGATAAAAAATGCTGAGAGCATTATGCTGGGCGTAACACCCATTAATAAGGACTAAAAATGGCGGCTGTAAATAATCTTAAAGAATCAACGCTCTTTCAAATGGCAAACGCTATTCGTGCACTGTCAATGGATTGCATTGAGCAAGCAAGGTCTGGTCATCCGGGCTTGCCTTTGGGAATGGCCGACGTTGCTACCGTACTTTTTGCTCAATGTATGAAGTACAACCCCAAAGATCCTACCTGGCTAAACAGAGATCGGTTCGTCTTGTCCGCTGGCCATGGCTCTATGTTACTCTATGCGCTGCTACACCTTACAGGTTATTCCAGCATGACAAGAGATGAACTAAAAAATTTCCGCAGACTCGGATCTAAAACAGCTGGCCACCCAGAATTTGGTCTAGCCGAAGGCATAGAAACAACAACCGGACCACTTGGTCAAGGGCTTTCCAACGCAGTTGGCATGGCCATTGCTGAGCGAATCTGGAATACTAAGATGGGCGATGTAATTGATCACCATACTTTCGTGATCGCCGGTGACGGATGTCTTATGGAAGGAATTAGTCATGAGTCAATCTCGCTTGCTGGCCATCTTAAATTAGGAAAGCTTATTCTACTATTTGATGATAACAAGATCTCAATTGACGGTCCTACTAGTCTTACAGTCTCAGATGACCAAAAAAAAAGATTTGAAGCCTGCGGATGGAACACAGCCGAAGTTAATGGTCATGATATGACGGCCATAAGATCTGTTATAAAGCAGGCAAAGTCAGATACATCTGCTCCTTGGATGATTGCTTGTAAGACAGTAATTGGAAAAGGTGCTCCTAATAAATCTGGATCATCATGTATTCATGGAACACCGCTTGGTAAAGAAGAAATCGCAGCAGCACGCTTAGCAATCGAATGGCCACATAAACCATTCGTAATTCCTGATGATATATTGACTGAATGGCGCAAAGCCGGTGCCAGACATTTAGATAACTATGATTCTTGGAAGAAAAAATGGTGCAAGTTGGACACCAGCAAAAAAGAATCTCTAAAAAACCCAATTAGTTCTGACGCAAAAAAGAAAATTTCAGTTAACATACTAAAAGCAAAAATGATATCGGCATCTGGCAGCGAAAAGAAAGCTACACGCAAATGGTCAGAGCTTGTAATTGAACATCTCTTACCAGTTCTACCCGCTTTAGTTGGTGGTTCTGCAGATCTAACTGGGTCTAATAACACTAAGGGCAAGGACCAAACCGTTCTATCTGCAGAAAACTTTTCAGCAAGATATATCCATTTTGGCGTGCGTGAACATAGCATGGCTGCAGCAATGAATGGCATGGCCTTGTACGGTGGTCTTATTCCATATGGCGGAACGTTTCTTGTTTTTTCTGATTACTGTCGTCCTTCAATACGTCTCTCATCACTTATGAAACAACGTGTTATTTACGTGATGACACACGATTCAATTGGTCTTGGTGAGGATGGTCCGACGCACCAACCTATCGAGCATCTAGCCGCTCTAAGAGCAATACCTAATCTCTACGTGTTACGTCCTGCAGATGGAGTTGAAACAGCTGAGTGTTGGCAATTGGCAATTGAAGCTGATAGTACGCCATCGATACTTTCCCTCAGCCGTCAAACTGTTGATAATCTTCGCCATGGGCCAACAGTAGAGAATTTATGTGCAAAAGGCGCATATGTTCTAATTGAGACCTCAGGAAAAAGGGATGTAACTCTTATCGCTACTGGATCGGAGGTTGGGTTGGCTTCAGAGGCGGCTGATAAGCTAAAGAACTTTAATATTAACGCAGCTGTAGTCTCGATGCCTTCTATGGAGTTATTCAGGAGACAGAGTAGTAATTATCGTGCTACAGTTTTGGGCGATGTACCGCGAGTTTTCATTGAGGCAGGCATTCAAGCACCTTGGTTTGAATGGATGGAAAAAAAAGATTACTTCATTGGCTTAATCGACTTTGGAGCTTCTGCGCCTGCAGAAAAATTATTCGATCATTTTGGTCTTACTTCTGATGCTGTTATATCGGCAGTTAAGCGAACACTAGATTCTTAATATAATTTGTTCAGGTCGGCAGTATTAGCAACCTGATAGATTTATACTTTATGATTAAAAGCTTTATTTAGGCACAATAAAGATGGAACCATGAACCCAGATAATGTACTCAGTATAAATTACTCTTCAGTAGGCGGAAAACGAGTTTTATTGCGTGCTGATCTGAATGTGCCAATACAAAATGGTAAAGT